>JANXTN010000213.1 GCA_025352435.1 Ferruginibacter sp.
TTTTATTGGGTCCGGTAGCCCGTATAGCCCCATAAACAGCCTGTACAGACAATTCAGGAAATTTTTTGCGGACATATTCCACTTCAGTTTTGTCTTTGCTTTCTAATTTGTCTATTTCACTGCCATCGGTTGTTTTCTTATTCTCTATCATCATGTTTTAATTCATGGTTATGCTTTTTCTAGCTCAAAAATGTGCCACTAAATAAGGTGGTATGTTATTGGGAACATATAATTTTTTTTGGACAAGATTCATTTGTGTTTTAGCGTACAAATTGCTGTGATAGAAACTGACGAAGAAATGGGCAAGTCCTTCTTAAAAAATGAACTTGTTTCTTATTTCGCTTTTTACCAATATAAATTTATTCGTAGTGGAAAATCCAATCAACTGAAAAGTCGATTTGCTGATCAATTATTTGAAAAAATTAAATGAACAGTTTGAACAAAGCATTTGCAATAACAATAATTTCAACAAATCGAAGACTATTTATATAAAAATAAAAGAAGCAAACAGTACGCTTAAATATTTTTTGCAAGCGGGTGCATCCAACCACTTAGACAATAATTTGAAAAATAAGTCGTGAAATTTTTTATGATAGGCAGATAAATAGACAATGTAGGTAAAGTTTTTTTAAAATTACAGGAAACAATTGCGGTGGTGGGAAGCTTCAGCAATTATTATCTATTTCTCCTAATTCCCAACGTTTTTTTTAGGGCGGATTATCTGTTAATGTACCTTACCATTTACACAGAACAGTGCATAAATTAAACCATAGTTTAGAAACTCAGATCGTGTGCAAACAGATTAGGTAGAAATGACATTAAAGCATATTCAGTTTCTGTTGCTTCAGGTATGAAGGTTGATAATTTTTAAATTTCTTAGCACGTTCCTTTTCACAGATCTATAGACCGGACAACGATTTTCACTGTTGCTGACGATTATATTCTACTTCCCGAAAATAAAACGAGGTGGTTTTAACTCATAACTTCCTGAGCCTATATAAATTTTTTATGGCATCATTTTCTTAATGCAATTGAAGGAAGACGCATAAATACATTTTAATCAAATTTTAATCCTTTTTCAATCACATTATTAATACATATTTCATGAGCATGAATAGTACGACCAATGAAGCAAGCAGTTTGCAGATATCAGATATTTTATGTTTTTCGCATTTAAGATGGGATTTTGTTTACCAGCGTCCACAACATCTGATGAGTAGATTCAGTCATCAACTACGTGTTTTCTTTATCGAAGAACCTATATTTCATGCTGCAAAAGACGATTATGATTTTAGACAAACACCGCAAGGCGTTTTTGTAATAACGCCACGTTTAAACGATGAAGAAAAATCTATAAGCTCCATAGTAATAAGACAAAAAATATTACTGACACAACTTATTTCCAAAAAGAAAATAAACAATTTTATTAGCTGGTATTACACTCCAATGGCTCTCAAAATAAGCAGTCATTTAAAACCAAAAGTAACTGTGTACGATTGTATGGATGAGCTCTCTGCTTTTAAGTTTGCGCCGGTCGAGTTAAAATTAATGGAAGCGGAATTGCTTAAAAAATCAAACGTGGTTTTTACCGGGGGACAAAGTTTATATGAGGCTAAAAAGCACCTTCATCAAAATATTTATGCCTTCCCGAGCAGCATAGAGAAAAAGCATTTTGAGCAAGCCCGAAATTTAATTTCGCAACCTGCAGACCAGAGCAATATAAACGGAAAGAAGATTGGTTTTTATGGCGTAATAGATGAGCGTTTTAATATAAAACTTATTGATGAAGTTGCAAAACTGCGACCAAGCTGGCAGTTTGTATTGATAGGGCCTGTGGTAAAAATAGATCAGGCCGACTTGCCTGTAAGAAGTAATATTCATTATCTCGGGGGAAAATCATACAAAGAATTACCTTCTTATTTAAGTGGTTGGGACATTGCTATCATTCCTTTTGAAAAAAATGAGTCAACCAAATATATTAGTCCTACAAAAACACCTGAATATTTAGCCGGTGGTAAACCTGTAATTTCTTCTTCCATAACAGATGTGGTTTCTCCTTACAGCGACAAAGGATTGGTGCATATTGCTGATACGGTTGAAGAATTTATACAGGCTGCGGAATTAGAATTTTCCAAGAGCGAAGTGGACTATCAAGCATGGTTATTTGAGGTAGACCGTTTTTTGAAGAACTTTTCGTGGGATATCTGCGCTACATCTATGCTTGATCATATTTATAATTACGCAATCACAATGCCGCTAAGCATAGAAAATACGCGTGCAATAAAGTCAGTAGCCTAAACTTTAAAAAGAGAATAACTGTGCAGTCAGATTTGCAAATACCGATTTGGGGAGGAATCGAATGTTCAATAAACCGGGTTGGAAATAATTTTTATGATCAACTGGAGATGAATGGTTTTTATGATTCAGATGAAAATATACAAGCGCTAGTAGCGTGTAATATTAAAACAATTCGGTTTCCTATATTGTGGGAAAGGCATGAGTCGGTGAAGGGTTGTGTTATTAACTGGAGCTGGGCAGCTGGTCAATTGAATTCGCTAAAGGAAAACAATATAGAACCGATTATAGGCTTAGTACACCATGGTAGTGGCCCTGCATTTACCAATTTACTTGATAAGAATTTTTCGGAGTTATTTGCAGCATATGCTGCTGAAGTCGCAGAACAATTTCCCTGGATAACTTATTACAATCCCATAAACGAACCTCTTACTACCGCACGTTTTTCTGGCTTGTATGGTTTATGGTATCCACACAAAACAAATGATGTAAGTTTCATTGAAATATTACTGAACGAATTAAAAGGAATTGTTTTGGCAATGAAGGAAATTAGAAAAATAAATCCTTCAGCAAAATTAATACAGACCGAAGACCTCAGTAAAACATACAGCACGCCGATATTAAAGTATCAGGCGACTTTTGAAAACCATAGAAGATGGCTTACTTATGATATTCTTTCGGGAAGGTTTACAAGTACACATCAACTCTGGAAATATTTTTTACGGCTCGGAATAAAAAGAGAGACATTAGATTTTTTTACAAAAAATCCTTGCGAGCCCGATATACTTGGCGTAAATTATTACGTTACTTCGGAGCGGTATTTAGATGAAAATATAAAAAATTATTCTGCTGAAAGTGTTGGTGGCAACACACTTCATAGTTATGCAGATGTAGAAGCGGTAAGAATTGAATTAACAGAAAGAAATGGTTTAGGGTTGTTACTCGAAGAAATATGGAAACGCTATCACGTACCAATCGCAATAACAGAGGTTCATTTACATTGTTTTAGAGAAGAACAAATTCGCTGGCTAAAGCATGTTTACAATGAGGCCTCAACTGCAAAACGGAATGGAATAAATGTATTTGCAGTTACGTCATGGGCAATGTTTGGATCTTTTGGTTGGGATAAATTACTTACGACTTTCCCGGGCATGTATGAAATGGGTGCGTTTGATATGAGTTCGGGAAAAATACGGTTTACGGCATTGGCTAAACTGATACAATCAATTAATTCAAATAACATTTCTTTTCAAAATTTACAGCCTCAGGATGGTTGGTGGAATTCTAAAAGAAGATTTTTCAATTCCTCTTTATTAAAAAAATTAAAGCAAGATATAAATGAAAGCCCACTGCTTATTGTAGGCAAAACCGGCACATTGGGAAGGGCATTTTCAAAAATATGCCATCAAAGAAAATTTCATCATCATCTTTTATCTCGGAACGATATTGATATTTCTCATTTTGAGGAAGTTGAAAAAATTATACAAGAATTTAAACCATGGGCCATTATTAATGCAGCAGGTTTTGTAGATATAGATAAAGCAGAACAGGATCCTCAAGCATGTTACCGTGATAATGACATCAGCAACCAAAATTTAGGAGTGCTTTGCAAAAAGTATGGGATAAAATTATTGACTTTTTCTACCGATCAGGTTTTTGATGGACAAGCATTAACAGCCTATACTGAATCATCCGATACCAATCCATTAAATGTATATGGGCATAGCAAAGTGTTAGCGGAAAACTTTTTATTAAATGCAAATCCTTCTTCTTTAATCATCAGAACAAGTGCTTTTTTTGGCCCTTGGGATGAACATAGTTTTATTACAAAATGTATGGAAGCCCTCCACGCAAATGAAATGTTTGAAGCTGCAGACGATACGGTTGTATCTCCTACTTATATACCACATCTGGTACATGCTAGTTTAGATTTATTGGTAGACGATGCAGGCGGGATATGGCATTTAGTAAATAAGGGTGAAACCACCTGGTATGACTGGGCGAAAGCTACCGCCAGAATTACGGACCTAAATGAGCAGCTCATTCTTCCATCCCGCACGTCAGGAGCTGCCGTTCGGCCAAAATACAGTGTGCTTGCAAGTGAAAAATATATTTTAATGCCAACGCTAGAAAAGGCAATGGAGGAATATCTGACAAAAAAATATGACAAAATATTTGTGTAGTAATAAAAATTAATAAATGAAACCATACGATTATGTGATAGTAGGAGCAGGACTTTTCGGAGCTACATTTGCACATCAAGCAAAAAGAAAAGGAAAAAAATGTTTGGTGATAGATAAACGATCACACAAGGGAGGAAACGTATTTTGTAAAAATGAAGAGGGTATAAATGTACACGTTTATGGTGCACATATATTTCATACAAACGATAAAAAAGTATGGGACTTTGTAAATGGTTTTGCAGAGTTTAACCGATACACAAATTCACCCCTTGCAAATTACAAAGGTGAATTATATAACCTGCCCTTTAACATGAATACTTTTTACAAACTGTGGCAAGTAATTACACCGCAAGAAGCCCAAAAAAAGTTGCAGGAGCAAATTGCCGTTTTAAATATAGGCGAGCCTTCAAACCTTGAGGAACAGGCCTTAAAGCTGGTGGGGACTGATATTTATGAAAAATTAATAAAAGGATATACAGAAAAACAATGGGGAAGAAAAGCAGTAGATCTTCCTGCATTTATTATTAAAAGATTACCGTTAAGATTTACTTATGATAACAATTATTTTAATGATAAATACCAGGGGATTCCTATAGGCGGATACAACAAAATTATTGACGGTTTGTTAGAAGGCATAGAAGTAAGACTGAATACAGATTTTTTAAAAGACAGAGAATTTTTTACGGGATTAACTGACAAGATAATTTACACAGGTCCCATCGATGAATATTATGATTTTGAATTTGGGATGCTGGAATACAGAAGTTTACGTTTTGAAAATGAACTGTTGCAACAACAAAATTATCAGGGAAATGCAGTTGTTAATTATACAGAAAAAGAAATTCCTTACACAAGAATAATTGAACACAAGCATTTTGAATTTGGTACACAATCAAATACAATAATTACCAAAGAATATCCATCTGAATGGAAACCCGGTATGGAACAATATTATCCGGTAAATGATGCGGTAAACGAAAAAAGATTTAAGCATTATAAAAGTATTGCAGATAATGAACCGGCTGTAATTTTTGGAGGAAGACTTGCAGAATATAAATATTACGATATGCACCAGGTTATTGCTAGTGCCCTCGCAAAATCGAAAGTCATTTTGCAAGAATTAGAATTTTTAGAAGTATAATGCTACTTAAATGTATCAGGTAAAGATTTAAGCAATTAATCCTTCACACAAAGTCTTCCATTGAATGTCAGAGAATTTAATAGCTGCAAATTTTGCTACCAGAGTATTTCTTACATTATCTGTTGCAATATCTGTATTCTTATTTTGCTTTTCATTTCTACCATGTATTTCTGCAGATATTTCATTTTTGCATCTGAATACAATAAAAGTTGAAGTTGCTGCTTCATCAAAAAATGAGCAACAGATCTACTTTTCTTAAAGGGCATGCGGCAGGGCGAACTTTAATGGAGGTAAATTCATAATCATTTTCTTCTCCCTTTGTTACAACTTCTTCAATTTTTACCCAATCAAAACCTTTGCCTGTTACAGATCCAGGACCTGATAAATTAATTCTGATAAAGTCACCTATTTTGGGATCTCTTGTAACTTCTTTGCCTTCCTCGTCACATAAACAGAAATCGGTTTTTAAAATACTATCTCCTGTTTTACACCAATCACTTATGTTGAATAATTTATTACAGGCTTCCGAATATTTATGCTTAGCATTAAACTCATCAGCACACTTCACGCTTTTAATATTATCATACTGCTTTCCTGTTTCCTGCTTAGGTATTAATTCCATAACTAACTTTTAATAAAAATGAATAATAGAGCAGTTTGAATGGTAGTACATAAATGCGCTAAATGCCTTTGTATTTAACAGAGAAAACCTTAATGCACTATTAATTAAAAATGAAAAAGCATTTGATATAGTAATGATCAGATTTTTTTAAAAGACCATAGTATGTCCAACTTCCCACTCCCAAAATCAAAGTAGCAAGCATAAGTACAAATACTTCCTTTGCATTTTTATCTTTTACAACTTTTATTAACTGCGGCAGCATACACATACCTGTAAAAATGCTTGCTAAAATTCCAATGACTGTTTCGATTTAATAAGTTACGCCGGCACTTTGTCAATTTTTTCTCTGCTCCAAAATCTATGGTTTGCAATAGCTACAGAAAAATATTTTGCCAGCTTTTGCAAATCATCACTCGTGCTTATGCCTGCTTCAACCATATAGGCGTCATCAAACACAGAAGGTAATTTTTTATAACAATATGTTTCCTGCATCACCTGCAAAGCCATGCTATCAAAGGCAATGGGCTTACAATGCTTAAATGCTTCATCAATAAAATGCAATGCGTCGGGTTCTGCTGCCAAAGTTGCTACACTGTTTATCCCGCCCGGTATATACACAGCATCATACAATACAGAGGCAGTAGTGAGAAAACTTCTTAGCACAGAAAATTCAACGTCATTTTCTGAAATAATACTACCAAGTTTAGGGGCTACTAAATGAACGACCGCACCCTGCGAAGTGAGACTGTTCCCCATTTTTTTCACAGCATTTTCATCTACACCATCAGCTACCAAAAATGCAATCTGTCTTGTTTTAATAGAATCTTTTTTAGTATTTGCCATGCTTAATCCAGTAGAACTTTCTAAAGAACTTTTAAAAATTACAGATTCAAAATCTTCCGGTTTTGCATCTGCTCCAAAACTGCCATTCAATAATCCAATATCTGCAGGAATTTTTAAACCTAAGTACACAGCCACTTTTGCAGCAAGGCCTTTGTCGACTTTGGTAAGCATTTTAACCATCCTTTCCTTTATAGAAACAGTTTCTACTTTACCGAGTTCAAAACATAGTGCATCTGTGATATGATCTTTCTCTGCATCAGACTGGCTGTTAAAAAACAATGTTGCCTGGCTAAAGTGATCAAGAAAACTTTTACTTCTCTGTCTTATTTTATTGCTTTCTATTCTTTCAGGAAAACTAGTAAAACCACCTTGGGCAGCTTTTGCTTGAAAAGGACATCCGCCACCCAAGCTGTTTGGCTCGTAACTTACCCGGCCCGTGTTGATAGTGTGGCGCATATGCCCATCACGTTGGTTATTGCTTACCGTAGCAACCGGTCGGTTTATGGGAAGCTCCTGGAAATTATGAGAGCCCAATCTTGATAATTGAGTATCAGTATATGAAAATAGTCTCCCCTGCAAAAGAGGATCGTTGGTAATATCAATACCGGCAACCAAATGTCCTGGGTTAAAGGCCACCTGCTCTGTTTCTGCAAAAAAGTTATCAGGATTTTTATTCAGCGTCATCTTACCGATGATTTGAACCGGCACTATCTCTTCCGGAATTAATTTTGATGAATCCAATAAATCAAATTCAAAAGCATGTTCATCAGCTTCAGGAATTATCTGAACGCCAAGTTCCCATTCAGGAAATGCGCCGCTTTCAATTGCTTCCCACAAATCCTGTCTGTGAAAATCTGAATTTTTTCCTGAAATTTTTTGAGCTTCATCCCACGCTACGGAATGTACGCCCAACAATGGTTTCCAATGAAACTTTACAAAATGAGATTCATTATTTTCATTTATCAAACGAAAAGTATGTACTCCAAAACCTTCCATCATTCTTAAACTTCTTGGTAATGCCCGGTCACTCATGGTCCACATAATCATATGCATGCTCTCGGGCATCAGAGAAATAAAATCCCAAAAAGTATCATGTGCAGAAGCGGCCTGAGGTAGCTCATTATGTGGTTCAGGTTTTACTGCATGTACAAGATCCGGGAACTTAATTGCATCCTGTATAAAAAAAACAGGAATGTTATTTCCTACTAAATCATAGTTGCCTTCGCTGGTATAAAATTTTACAGCAAAGCCCCGTACATCTCTTGCCAAATCAGTTGATCCTCGTGAGCCAGCAACCGTGGAGAATCGCACAAATACAGGAGTTTGTTTACCTACTTCTGTAAATATTTTTGCCTTAGTTACACCTTGTAATGAGGTCGTTAATTCAAATACTCCGTGTGCAGCAGAACCTCTTGCATGTACAATTCTTTCGGGAATTCTTTCATGATCAAAATGATGAATTTTTTCTCTTAATATAAAGTCTTCAATCAACGTACCACCTCGCTCCCCAGTCTTTAAGGAATTTTGATTGTCATTTATTTTTACTCCATGATTGGTTGTTAAGAAAGTACCATTAGGGTCTATTTTATTTTTTTCTAAATCGTCCTGCTTTTCGTTGCTTTGGTTATGTTGTTTCTTTTGCATTTTGTTGCTGTTAAAAGATGAGTAAACTAAAAAAGGTTAAAAATTAAATTCTAAAAAATTAATTTCTAAGCTCTTTTTTAAAACTTAAAAATTTATTTTGATGTTGCTTTTCTTGTTTTGGTAGGCATGGCTTCATCTTCTTCTTCGTCGTCTGTATCATCGTCATTTGCGGCAGCATCAATATTTACTGAGGTTTCAGCTACTTGAGTAAGTGTGGTGTCAGCTTCTTTTTCTTCGGCTAATGATTGCTGTAATAATTCTGATACTTCATCTTCACCCAGTATTTTTGCAAAGGCGCACAGCGTACCATAAGTTGCTATTTCATAATGCTCTACTTTTTGGCCTGCGGCAATAATGCCCGCATCTCTCACCACGCCTTCCTCTGTTTCTTCCATTATGCCTTCTCCTTCTTTTAGTAAACCTTCCATAGCGTCACACTTTTTTGCACGGGCAGGTTTACCCAATATTTGAAAAACTTCTTCGAGCCGGGTTACCTGTTGTTTTGTTACTTCAAGGTGTTCTGTTATTGCATTTATTAGTTCAGGAGATGTAGCATTCTTAGCCATTTTAGGAAGCGCTTTTACCAAAGCCTTTTCAGCCCAATAAATATCTTGTAATGAGTCTTCAAATAAATCCCTTAATCCTTCCGCAGCAGCTGATGTAGCTTTTACTTTTTCAGTTGATTTTGTTGTGTTTTGTTTCGAAGAAGCGCTTTTCTGAGCGACGCCCTTTGAGTTTGATTGTTTCTTATCCATTTCAATTTTTTTTGGGTGTTTAGAAAATATTTTCGATACTAAAATGGTATAGAATAATATGCCAGTATTTTATAAAATTCTTTCCCAAATGATTTGGCTACAATGCGCTACAATATTTACTATCATTAAAAACAATTCCCTTTTATGTGTAAAAAAATTCACATAAGTAGGCGAATTTATTTCCTTAAAAGGCGGACTTTTAAAATCTTTTTAGAAAATATTTACATCTTGAAAAATGAACTCTATTTACGCTGAAACTCTGTTTGATATATCTTTAAAGCAAATGAAAACAAGTTTATTATTTAAACACTTCTTTAGGAGCGAAAAAGCTGGTGGACTCGTTCTGATAATTTGTACTGTTGTATCATTATTAATAACAAATACTTTCTTTGGATCTGCATACCAACATTTCTGGTTAATAACATTTGCAGGAGGTTCTATCGAGCATTGGATAAACGATGGTCTGATGACGATCTTTTTTTTATTGATTGGGTTAGAATTAGAACGTGAAATTTATGCCGGAGAACTTTCAAACATTAAAGATGCGCTCTTACCAACCTTTGCAGCGTTAGGCGGCATTCTGCTTCCTGCAGGTATATTTTTATTATTTAATTTTGGCACATCTATGCAAAGCGGTGCAGGAATTCCAATGGCTACAGACATTGCTTTTGCCTTGGGTATTTTATCTTTATTAGGAAAACGGGTACCCGGTTCACTAAAAGTTTTTTTAACAGCTCTGGCAGTGATAGACGATTTAGGTGCTATATTAATTATTGCTATTTTTTACAGCAAAACGATTTTTTGGCTTAACCTTTTTGCATCGTTAGGCATTTTGGGTTTTTTGTTAATTTTAAACAGACTGAAAGTACAAGTACTTTTTGTTTACCTGATGGGCGGGGTCGCCATGTGGTATTTTATGCTGCGTTCAGGCATTCACCCCACCATAACGGGCGTGTTATTAGCTTTTGCCATTCCATTTGGAGATGGAGGAAAGAATTCTGTATCGCACAGATTGCAACATGTGTTACATAAGCCTGTTGCATTTGTTATTTTGCCTTTGTTTGCATTGGCAAATACAGCGATTATTATAAATGGAAATATTGCAGAAATACTCACTCATCATTATAGTATCGGTATAGCCATGGGACTAATTATTGGGAAGCCTGTGGGAATTTTTCTGTTTACATTTTTAGCCGTTACATTTGGTTTTTGTAAGCTGCCTACTGACTTAAACTGGAAAGCAATTGCCTGTGTTGGTCTTTTAGGAGGTATTGGCTTTACAATGTCCATATTTATAACTCTACTTGCTTTTGATTCAGAGGCTGTAGTAAACAATGCAAAGTTGGTAATTTTACTTTCATCTCTTTCTGCAGGGTTAATTGGATATGTAAGTTTAAAGCAAACATTAAAAAATACAACTGTAGAATCTTGATAGTTATTTACATTTTTTAAGTACTGACAAATTTTTTATAATGACTAAAAAATAAGAACATAAAAGAGTGGCACTTAATTAGAGTGCCACTCTTTATCTTAAATAATTTCTTTATTTTATTTAAATACTGTTTTAATATAGTCTTCTATTTCCGTACCTTTTGCCTTGCTTATCTTATCAAACGATGCTTTAAAACTTGGATCTACATTGCTTCTATAAGCTGCAGGAATCAGTTTTCTAAACGCTATTATATCATCAATTCCCTGTTTAATATTGCTGTTGTTACTAAGCTTAGCAAGATATGCAGCGTACTTTGCGGTAAGTCCTATTTTTTCCTGAGATGCTGGCGCATCTTTATACATTGTAGAAACGAAATGAAAATCTGCTTCTGTGCCGTTAGAGATCAAAACATCGTTTACTGCTGCACCTAAAGCTCCTCTAGCATCGCCGGCAAATTTTCTTGCAAGCGTATATGCACCGGCTTCATCAAGAGCAACCAATCCCTTTAATGCGGCACCGGCTACTGTGTAGGATGAGTCATTAACTGCTGACTGATAAAGTGACAAATATTTTTTGTTACCATTCTTTACCAGGTAAGTAATAGCTGCTGCTTTTACTTTTTTGTTTTCGCTTTTTGCAAGTGCTTCTACCTGCTCTAATACTACTGCATCTGCCTTGTACGGTGATGTCGCTAATTTTTGCATGGTGAGGATTTTTAATCCACCAAACTTATCATTCAATCCTTTTGCAAGTTCAGGCATTGATTTTTTACCAAAGAAATCCAATGCCTCTCTGCGATCAATATAATTTCTTGCATTTTTAAATTGTGCTATAAAATTCGCCTCAGTTTTATTGTCCGTTTTTTCTGCAAGTAGCAGTTTATCTGCATCAACATTTATTAAATCGGGACGTGTTTTGTAATTGAAAACCAATGTGTCTATTTTATTTTCAACACTCACGTTGTACCTTTTTCTATCTGCACCTGTGTATACATCAACAGCCATTGGTATTTTAAAATATTTACCGGTTTTTTGCGTCTGTTCAATAATTACAGAAGCTTTGCCTGCCGCATCATCATAGAGATAATCTATTTTAAGTTTGGGGTGACCACTGCCATAATACCATTGGTTCCAAAACCAATTCATGTCCATTCCTGTGGTTTCTTCAAATGCCAATCTTAGTTGCCCTGCTTCGCCTGCTTTAAATTTATTTGTTGTTAAATAATTATTGAGCGATTTAAAAAATGCATCATCACCCACATAATTGCGGAGCATATTTAAAATTCTTCCACCTTTATTGTAACTCACAGCGTCAAACATATCTTCTTTGTCTGCGTAATGAAAACGAACAAGATCTTTTGGTTCGCTTCCGCTTTGTAAGTAGCCTTGCATGTCTTGGTTATTGTGCTCGTAAGCAGCGTCAGCTCCATATTTATACTCGTTCCATAAGTATTCGCTATAGTTTGCAAAACTTTCATTCACGGTAAGATTACTCCAGCTCTCGGCCGTTACTAAGTCTCCAAACCATTGGTGAAATAATTCATGCGCAATCGTTTCTTCCCATGCATTTCCGTCAGCCAATTGGCGGTTATTCTGGTATGCACTTTCCTGGTGCAAGGTTGCGGTTGTATTTTCCATAGCTCCACTTACATAATCTCTCCCTACTATTTGCGCATATTTTTGCCAAGGAAATTCTACACCAAGTTTCTCTGAATAAAACTTGATCATCTCAGGCGTATTGCCAAACACTTTTCTTGCATATTGCTCTTGATTCTTTTCTGTATAATAAGAAACCTCTTTACCTTTGTAAGTATCTTTTGTGATAGCAAAATCTCCAACACCCATGAAGAAAAGGTATGGTGCATGAGGTAAATCCATTTTCCAGCTGTCAGTTCTTGTGCCATCAGTATTTGCCTTTTTGCTCATCAATAATCCATTGCTCAGCGTTACATATTTTGCCGGTACCGTGATTGCTATTTCTTCAGTGCTTTTCTGGTTTGGCTTGTCAATGGTTATCATCCACACGCTATTAGCTTCAGTTTCACCCTGTGTCCAAATTTGAGTAGGCTTGTTTTTATCTTCTCCCTTTGGGTTAATAAAGTATAGTCCTTTTGCATCAGTAATTGCCTGGCTTCCTTTTACCACCAATTCATTGGGCTTGCTAGTATAATCAAAATACAAGGTATATTTTTCATCCCCTTTGTAAGTTTTATCAAGTTTTATATTCACCTGCATGCCGTCGTAAGTAAATTTCAGTGGCATTTTAGCAGCACCTTTTATAATGGATACTTCTTTTATTTCCATGCCTTTCGCATCAAGCAGTACACTATCGGTGGCATAAAAATGTGGTTTAAGTGTAAGCCACTCTTTTCCATACATGTACGATTTATCATAATCAAAACGAACATCCAGTTTTGTATGTACGAGTTCATTTGTTTTTGGGTAGCTTTCTCTTAGTACTTTTTTCCAGGATGTATCTTCTACTTCATCCGGCGCCTGCGCATACATACTGATTGGTAGTGCAGCAATGCAAATCAACATTAAAATTTTTTTCATGAACTTTTGTTTTGAGAATAGTGAGTTTCTATATGGATTAATATTAGCTTAAGCCAATAAAGAAACCGGTTAAAAAATATTGGTAAATGTAAACGGTCGCTTTAAAATAGTATCATAATATTTTATAAATGGCAAATGAGTGGGAATCTCTAATTTTGTAAATCAAAGCATAACTTTTTATGAAAACCTTTTTACAAATGTTATTACTCCTGTTGTTGAGCATAGGTTTGCATGCCCAGCAGTATTATTTTGCTTACGTGCAAACTGATAATAAGCAACCATTTTATGCGAAAGTAAATGATAAGTTGTTGAGTTCATCAGCGTCTGGGTATGTGGTTATTCCAAAATTAACTTCCGGCACTTACACGGTTACATTTGGTTTTCCTAAAGAACAATTTCCGCAGCAAACTATTAGTTTAAATATAGCTTCCGCAGATGCTGGTTTTCTTTTAAAGGATTTTGGTGCGAAAGGGTGGGGGCTGTTTAATCTTGAAACACTGCAGGTTTCTATGAATAATGCATCCGGAAATAGTATAATAGTTTCTGTTAATAACAGTGGTGATGTATTCAGTAATACCCTTTCGGGTGTAGCAAATACAGATCTTTCAACTCCAAAAAAATCTGCTCCAGTCGTTGTTCCGGAAACGATACCCGTTGTGGTCAAAGCAGAAGAAAAGGTTATAAAACCTACGCCCACAAACACTATCAAAAAAATAAAAAGTTCTATTGATGTTGATGGGAAATCTTATACTTATGTTGATGTTATCGGTGAAAAAAATGACACGATCAATGTGTTTATTGCATTAAATAAAACTGCGGCTGCTAAAGAAACTACAATAGAAGTTGTTGCAATAAAAGAAGAGAAATCTCAAGCTGAGGAGGAAAAGCCTAAAAAGTTTTTAGATATTGAGATGGATAAACCGGCGTCTAGTAATGTAGTAGTGGAAGTTGCTCCAAAACCTATTCAATCCGTTAGAAACACAGTAGCAATTAAACAAGAAAGTGAGAAAAAAGACCGGGCAGTAGTTAGTTTTAATTCTGATTGTAAGGCAATGGCTGATGAGAATGCGTTCCTTAAACTGAGGAAGAAAATGGCAGCTTCAAGTTCAGACGATGCTATGCTGGACGCCGCAAAAAAGACTTTTAAGAATACTTGTTTTTCTGTCGAACAAATTAAAAACTTAAGCGCATTGTTTTTGAATGATATAGGTAAATATAATTTTTTTGATGCTGCCTATCCACATATTTATGACAGCCAAAATTTTGGGACATTACAGAACATACTTACTGATCAATACTACATTAGCCGCTTTAAAGCCATGATACGTAATTAATTTTATGACCAGGTATTTTATAGAAGTCGCTTACAAAGGGACTGCATATGCAGGCTTTCAGATACAGGACAATGCAAATACTGTTCAGGCAGAACTAGAAAATGCCCTCCGGATTTATTTTAGAATTCCCATTTCGCTTACCGGTTCTTCCCGAACAGATGCTGGGGTTCATGCGCTTCAAAACTTTTTTCATTTTGATATGGAGCTGTCAATTGAAGCTGAATCAGAGATAAAGGCTATTTATCACTTAAATGCCATTTTACCCCTGGATATTGTAATCAAAAGCATCAAGAAGGTAGGTGACGATGCCCATTGTCGGTTTGATGCCGTTTTCAGGAGTTATTCTTATTCAATATATACACAGAAAAATCCGTTTTTATTTGACAGTGCGTATTATTACCCTTACCCAATGAATATGGATGCTTTGCATGAAGCAGCAGCCTTGTTATTACCCCACACAGAATATCAAAGTTTCGCGAAAAAGAATATTCAGGTCTTCACGTACAACTGCCAGATTTTCAAGAGCAGTTGGCTTCTACAAGATGATATGCTTGTATATAATGTTACAGGTAATCGTTTTTTACGAGGAATGGTGAGGGGGTTGGTAGGTACAATGCTATTAGTAGGCAAAGGAAAATATTCTGTTGCAGACTTTAAATCTATATTAAAAGGAGATGATAGTTCTAAAACTGATTTTTCTGCACCTGCAAAGGGGCTCGTTCTCAAAGCGGTTGGTTTTCCGAAGTGATGTAAATAATTTTTGTTTAGATTTTTTCACTTGTAATGCTTGAACAGACTAGGTTTGACTGCTTTTAATAAATTAAATACTAAAAAATTTTGTATCGGGAAATATTACCCCCTATCTTCGCTCTCCGCTTTATGAAAAAAGCAAAAGTTCTTTTCCAAAAAACCGCATCCTTTACTTCAAAATATTTTTAATTCTTTTGAAATTATTAAAATATTGAACTGTATTTTGTGAAATACATTGGCTTTCATACCTTTGCAATCCGAAAGAAAGTAGCAATATTTAAATGTCGGTTAGAAAGAAGGAGAAAATAAAGTTTGAATAATTAGAAAGTTTTTTATACTTTTGCACCCCGCTTCAAAAAAGGGGAAACAAAAATAGAAACAAGATCTTTGAAAGTTTGGAAATAACAGCAAGAAAAAAACGAAAGTTTTTAGAACACAGGAAATTTTAGCGCAAATAATACAAAACAGAATTTGACGTTAATTTTTTTTTGAGAAAATT
>JANXTN010000236.1 GCA_025352435.1 Ferruginibacter sp.
CGGATATCCTTACGTTGGTATTCAGGTTAATATTACCTGCATATAACCCTGTAACTCCTGCTGCTAAAGTAGCACCAAAAGCAGCGGCGGTATTTGCGTTGGAGGTTAAATCAAGCGCAGGAGGAGTTGAAGTAATATCAAGCGCTTTAAGATTTGCGCTTCGTAACCCAACATGATTTCTATGCCGTGCCGCCACATATAAATTTAGAACGTTTGCAGGGTCAGTATTTTTAAAATATATTGGACTAAAACCATCTATATCAACCACTGAACCATCTCTTAGCAGAAGGCCTGATCTTGTTTGTAAAACTGTTGTAGGCGCAGCAACATTGCTTCTCAATTCTAGAAATACCCAATCAACCACATTTTTATTTGGGTTTGGCTGATCATTAAAAACAGTCGCGTTGGTTATATTTTCAGCAACTGTATTGGCCACATGCGCAAAGTTTGTTGCATACTCAGGAGTTCTATAAGGATCACTTGATGGCAATAAATTTCCGGTAGGAGTCGCTCCAGGAACATAAGCAACAGTTGTTCTTAATTTATCATCCATTAGACCCGGCGTAAGCGGATTATAAGCTGCCTGCAAAAATATTTTTGTATTCAACAATACAAATTTGTTCATTCCATATAATTCTCCACTATTGGAAGTAATTTCTGCAGCTATTGTATTAGCAGTTGTATCTTGGTTTCCCCCGGTTAAACTCCAGTTTGTACCGTCCCAATAAAAACCTTTTAATTCAGCTTTTGTACCAACCACTTTTGTGGGATTAATATAGGTGGCAACAGCATTTGTTGTACCACCGGTTATACCGGTTTTGATAATCGGCCATGTGGTGAGCAAATAACTTTCGGTACGCGGATGTTTATATGCACTTGCCGCAGCTTTTGCTTGAACACCAATAGATGCAACATTATAAGTACTTCCTATATTGGTAATTGCAACTGGCATATAGTCGGTGCCCAGTCCAACGGGGATTGTATAGTTGGCAATATCTGCTGTTAATTCTTTTTTTACAATACCAGTACCATTGGTTTCAAAAAATTTTCCGATACCCATATTAATATTTATTTCCGCAGCGGCAAGGATAACCGTATTATTTGCTATAATTAATTTCCCATTAGTAAATGTAACACCGTTGTTTATTTTAATGTCGCCCGTTATATTAGCATTGGTCACATTATCAATAATCAAAGACGGCAATGCAAAGCCATTCATATTTATATTTTGTATGGCTGATCCTTTTAGGGAAAGACTACCTGTGCCGCTTATATCTGCGCTGCTTAAAACATCACCTTGTACTATTACTGATGCGCCGGATTGTATATTAAATGTAGCCCCGCTATTAATTGTAAGCTGAGATTTTGCTGTAATAGTTAAACAAATCAAAGCAATACATAAAATAAATGAAGATGTCGTTTTCATAATTTTCTTTTCAGATACCTCTAAAAACATAATAATTTCGTTTGTTTTTTGGAAGATTTAAAGACGTCAAGTTATTGGAATATAATATGAACGGTTTTTGTAGATGTTTTATTACACACGATTAGAATTTGTTCTCATCTTTTTTAAAAAATTTATTTAAACGTCACCTTTCTTACTGGAATACTGTACATAAAACGAATTAAAAAGAGGAGTAGTATATTGTATGAATAACTTTATTAAGAAATCCATTTATTAAACTTTTATTAGTCGCCCCATGACAAAATCAGAAATCAAATTTTTAGAAGGACCGCAGAACCGATGGAAGGATTTTAAATTCGCATTTAGTGTTTTGATGGAATTTATTAAAGGGTTTAGAAGTTTGCACTTTGCAGGTCCCTGTGTTACAATTTTTGGGTCTGCGAGATTTAAAGAAGATCATATTTATTACAAACAAACCGTGATAATTGCCGGCGAAATTGCCAAACTTGGTTTTACCATTTTAACAGGTGGCGGACCGGGTATTATGGAGGCAGCCAATCGTGGTGCTAGAGAAGTAGGAGGTAGAAGTGTAGGTTGTAATATTGTATTGCCGCACGAGCAAAACCACAATCCATATTTAGATACATGGGTAAATATCAAATACTTTTTTGTGCGCAAAACTCTGCTCATAAAATACTCATACGCATTTGTCGTAATGCCCGGCGGCTTCGGTACACTTGATGAATATTTTGAGGCACTTACTCTCATTCAAACAAAAATGATTAGCCAGTTTCCCATCATAATTTTCGATAAAGACTTTCATAAAGATATTATCGATCACATAGAAATGATGAAAGAAAAAGCTACTATTTCTCCCGAAGATCTGCAGCTTTGTTTGTTTACAGATTCGGTTGATGAAGCTGTGGCCCACATAAAAGAAAATGCTATTGGTAGGTTTAAACTAAAGCCTGCAGTTACCAGAAAAAAATGGTGGTTTTTTGAAAAGTAAAATGGGGCTTTGCGCCGCATACAACAATGGATCTGTTGTTCGGGCTATTGTTACAACCTTGCTGCGCTGCTGTTTTCACTACTATCCCGCAGCTTTTGTACTTTTACATCTCTGATAAATAATAATAATAAATTTTCGATTTTTTTGAGAGGAGTAATTTAATACTCAATTTTATCATCATTTGATTTCCACGCTTCAAATACTTTTAAAGCCTGTACTCTTCCAACTGCGATTAAAGGAATTTTTCTTTCGCCAATATCGCATTTCATTTCCTCGTAAAGCATAGAATCATCAAAGCCTAAAGCAGCAGCATCATACCTGTTGTTTGCAAAATAAATAACTTTTGGTCTTGCCCAATAAATGGCGCCAAGGCACATTGGGCAAGGCTCGCAGGAAGTATATATTTCGCAATCCTCTAACTGAAAACTATTTAAATTTTTGCACGCATCACGTATGGCAACAACTTCTGCATGGGCTGTAGGGTCGTTGGTAGAAGTAACTTTATTATTGCCACGACCTACAATTATATCATCTTTTACAATAACACATCCAAACGGGCCACCTTCTTTAGATATCATTCCTTTTTTTGATAGCTCAACAGCTTCCTGCATAAATTTTTCTTCTCTTGTCATAACGGGCAAAACTATAAAAAGCAATGTGGTTAATAGCGGTATGGTGAAAAATACAGCATGCTTGCTTTATTGCCCATTAAAGATTTAAAGATGAAAGGTTGCAGGATGCGCAGGGGAAGTGCCGTCAGCGGCGGTACCGCAGCAATCGGAGCCCGAAGCAGCCTGTACAAAAGATGCTAAAAATGTAGTGATCAAAGCCCCAAATGAAAAATAAATGTATTAAAAGTTGTGAAAAAGGAAATAAAAACCTTGTTTGTTTTAAATTAAAGTGTTTTAAATTTTGTGGTGCCTGTTAATAGAGAGATGTTGTGTATTTTTACACTATCAAATGTTAGTTTAAAATAAATTTTATGGGCATTTTAAGACAGATTGGACAGTATTTATACTTTGTAAAAAAAGATCCAAATGATAAAAGTACACAATGGATGAAATATATGCATGGCATAAACCGCTTAAGCATTTTGCTGTTTATTTTTGCTATGATTGTGCTTGCTATAAAATTATTAAGGAGTTAGAAAAATATGTATTTCCTGTGCCGCATTTGCTGATGCATTGCCCGAGCCTTGCAACAAATTAGAGAGTTGATCGTAATCATTTTTTATTGATTTTATCTTGTCTGTATCTTCTAATAAAAGTTTCAATTCTTTTACTAGATTGGTTACATTCAGTTCATCCTGGATCAATTCTTTTACAACTTCTTTGTTCATGATAAGGTTCACAAGCCCGATGTATTTTATTTTTATCAGCCGCTTTGCAATTTCATATGAAATTTTTCCACCTTTGTAACAGATAATTTGCGGTACTTTAAAAAGTGCGGTTTCTAAAGTAGCTGTACCACTTGTAACCATTGCTGCTGCTGACTTTGAAAGGAGGTTGTAGGTATCATCTGAAACGAATGATACATTTTTATAAGGCTGCAAATATTGTTCATATAAAGTATTTTCCACACTGGGTGCTTTAGCAACTATAAAATTATAATCCGGAAAACTTTCTGCCACCTGCAGCATGATGGGTAGCTTTATTGAAATTTCTTGCTTGCGGCTACCTGGTAAAACAGCAACAATTTTTTCTTTTTTTATATCAGGATTTGCGGCGTTAAAATCTGAAATCACTTCAGCTAAAGGATGACCAACATAAGTAACTTCTACATCAAACTTTTTGTAAAAATTTTTTTCAAAAGGAAGGATGACGAGCATTTTATCCACATCTCTTTTTATAGACTGCACACGGCTTTCCTTCCATGCCCAAATTTGTGGTGATATGTAGTAAACCACTTTTATTTTCTGCTGCTTCGCCCACTTTGCAATGCGTAAATTAAAACCCGGATAATCTATCAGAATCAACACATCTGGTTTGTATGCTAAAATATCTTTCTTGCAAAAAGTAAGATTAGAAAAGATTGTAGGCAGGTTTTTTATAACCTCTGCAAAGCCCATAAATGCAAGGTCTTTATAATGTTTTACAATGTAAGTTCCTGCAGCTTCCATTTTATTTCCACCCCAACCACGAAAGTTTACTGCGCTGTCTTTTTTGATTAGTTCTTTAATCAAATTACTGCCATGTAAATCCCCACTGGCTTCGCCTGCAATAATGTAGTATTTCATTTTTTTACCTGAGAAGTTTCCTTGCAAAGTAGTAATTAAAAAACACAAATTTTCTTTATAAAAAACTATCTTTAAATTATAAATAAATTTTATGTTTTGCTTTACCAAACTACTCTATACAGTAATTTTTTTACTGTTTGTTGGTTTTGCATCCTGTAAATATCAACCCGCTCAGGTAAAGAATGATCTCGTAACAGATGCTTCTCAAATGGATGAGAAGATAAAACTAAACATTGAAAATGTAATTGCTGCTGCAGCTAGTAGTGAACATTTGCAGGACTCTATTCAACTGAAGTACTATAAAGTTCTGAAATATTTGTACGAACATAACGGGTATAAAGGTATTTGGAGTAGCAACGAAAAATGGACGCCCAATGTCACTATGCTTTTAAATTTTATAGATACTGCAGCCTTGAGTGGATTGTACAAAGAGGATTACCATTTCACAGAAATAAACAAAATAAAAAACAGTCTGGAGTTGGACTCTGTAAAAAAAATGGATGCAATGCAGTGGGCCAATGCAGATATTATTTTTAGTGATGCTCTGGCTGGCTTATTGAAAGATTTAAAACAGGGGAGGCTGATGCCGGAAAGTCTATCATACGGGAGTGATACAGCAAAATACAGCCCTTTTTTTTATAATTTTTTTCAAAAAACAGTCGTAGGCGAACCGCTGGATGGTTTGCTTGCAACTGTCCAACCACAACATTATGGGTATAAAAAATTAAAAATTGCGTTAAAAAAGTTTCATGAGGGCATGGATAGCAAAGTGTATACTTATCTAAATTATCCTGCTAAAGATTCCTCAGCTTTTTTGCAAAAGTTTAAAAAGCGAATGAGCGAAGAGGGCATTGAAATAGGAGCAAATGCAGATAGTAATGAAATGAAAAGGCTTGTAAAATTATACGAAGCAAAGCATGGATTGCCCACTGACGGAAAAATTGGAAAGGGCGTGATTGAAAAATTGAATTTTACTGATATGCAGAAGTTCAATTTTATTGCCATTACTCTGGATAAGTACAAGCTTTTACCTGAAAAAATGCCTGAAAAATATATTTGGGTTAATTTACCTTCTTATTATTTACAGGTGTGGAGTGCAGATACAATATCGTTTACCTCTAAAATAATCTGCGGAAAACCATCTACACCTACACCGCATATTACAAGTGCTATTAATAATATGGTATTATACCCTACATGGACTGTGCCCGAAAGTATTATAAAAAAAGATATGCTGCCGGGCCTTAAAAAAAATGCATCCTACCTGGCAAGAAAAGGTTTTTACCTTTTAAACGGAAAGGGAGAACAAGTGGATGCAACAGCAATTAACTGGGAAAAATATACCAAAGGAATTCCATTCCTAATTCAACAGGGTAGTGGTGATGACAATGCCTTAGGCATTATAAAATTTAATTTTGATAATCCCTATTCAGTATATTTACACGATACAAATCAACGTTATCTCTTTAAAAAAACTGCAAGATCCCTAAGCCATGGTTGTGTGCGTGTTCAGGAGTGGCAAAAACTTGCCGGTTTTATTGTAAGTAACGACAGTATAAACCGAAAAAAAACTGAACCACTGACCTATAATACTGACTCCATTATGAGATGGATAGCTCAAAAACAAAAACATAGTGTAAGTGTAAAAAATAAGATACCATTATACATACGATACTTCAGTTGTGAACCAGTAAATGGTACTATAAAATTTTATGACGATATTTACGGCGAGGACAAAGCTTTAAAACTTAGGTTCTTTGCTGCCAAATAATTTGTTTACCAATATCAAAGCATGTTAAAATCAAAATTTTTAGCTACTGCTGTTCTGTTATTATCTTTCCTTTCTCTGGCGAAATCATATGCCCAAACTCTGGCGGTTGAAAAAAAAGAAGATACCAGACCATATAAAAAAAACACTAAAACTTTGTACGGCCAGGCAAGTTTTTATTCTCAAAAGTTTGAAGGAAGAAAAACAGCGAGTGGGCAAATTTTTAACCACAAAAAATTTACTGCCGCCTGTAATACATTACCCATTGGAACCTTTATTAAAGTAACTAATTTAAGAAACGGCAAAACTGTGGTTGTACAAACCAACGATCGCTTGCACGTGAAAACCAGACGTTTAATAGATTTAACTATGGCCGGTGCAAAACGTTTGGGGTTTGTTGCTACAGGTCTTACAAAAGTAAAGGTTGAAATACTTGGAGGAAAGATGGACAAAGTGGATACTAAGAATAATACTACTCAATTATAATAGTTATAATCGAAAATAATTTTCGAAATTAAATCTAAGGTCCTATTTTTGCGGAGTTTAAGAAAAAACTTAGAAACTATGAAGAAAAATTTATTATTAATACTGTCGATTGTAATGGGATTTAGCACTTTTGCACAGTCGGAGTATAAAAAAAGACCAAGTCTTGCAATTCATTTCAGTTTGATAGATTATAAATCTGCGATGGATGTGCGTACTAAAAGTTTGCAAACTGTTATCAACGAAAAGCAGTTTTTTAAGTTCAAAAGAATGGATCCCGCATTATCCATCAGCTATTTGGGAGGATTTACTAACCATATTGATATAGCTACAACGCTTACGGGTGCTTTTGTAAAACATCCAACATCAGATGCTGTAAGAAATGCAAGCGGCAATGATCATTTTTTACTTGAAGCAGCAGCAACAGCTAACGTAAAATTATTAACTGACCGTTATTTTTTTACACCATTCCTTACAGTTGGTATTGGTGGTAGCCAATGGGCTGGGTATTACAGCGCTTTTACTCCTATCGGTTTAGGTTTTCAGTTTAAAGTAGCAGATGGAACATTTTTATTATTAAATTCTCAATACCGAATTCCTATTACTGAAAACGGTGCTTATCATTTTTATCATAGTGTAGGTTTCGCCAGTGCTATTGTAGATAGAAAGCAACGTGCAGTTGTTTTACCACCGGCACCTCCTGTTGTGTTAGATCGTGATGGAGATGGCGTACTAGATGCTGATGATAAATGCCCTGATGTAGCAGGAACTATTGCTTTGCAAGGCTGTCCTGATCGAGATGGTGATGGAATAACAGATGCTGAAG
>JANXTN010000283.1 GCA_025352435.1 Ferruginibacter sp.
TTCTGTAATAAAAGAAAAGAAACGACCATAAAAAATTGAGCACCAATTGTATCCAATAATAGGTGTAACCTGTGTATCGCTTTTCCAGTTTTGCATGGCTTTTCCAAATAATATAAAATGCAATACCCATCATTATATACAAGGTTGTCCAAACTGGTGCAAAAAGCCAACTCGGCGGATTAAATGAAGGTTTATTTAAAGTTACAAACCAGTCTTTCACTGATGAAGCCGTAAAAAATCCTGATACCGCCCCTACTGCTAAAGGAATAAGGATTGAAATGATTAATTTAAAAATGGATTTCATAATAGTTAGTTGATCAGTAGAATAGATTTGCTGCTTAAATAATGCCAAACTTCTTGTAATAGGAAATAACAAATCCTGTTACTTCATCGTAACTCAAAATTCCTTGCGGCTGCTCATTACTTTTTAAAAATAATCCATAAGCAGATCTAAACATCGGCTCGAAAAAACTTACATGATCTTGGTTGAATTTTCTTCGTTCTTTATAATCATCCAACACAGATGAAAGTAACAATCTGCGGTAGTAAAATGCTGAAGTACTATCAGCAAAATAAAGCGTTCTGTTTGCATAGGTAAATAGGTCTGTATAAACAGAATACTGAAAGACTGTATCCCTTGATGATGCCGCTGCCAAATAACCAACAAAATTAGCCTCCATCTCTTTTGCATAACCAAGTTGGTGAGCTACTTCGTGGCAAGCAGTAAATGGCTGAGTAAATTTTGGAACAGTTGTATTTACTTGTGCTTCCCCAGTTGCAGGATTGTAGTATCCCAAAAAACCTGTATAACTTCCCAACCAGCCCCACATAGAATTTTTTATAGAGCGAGACTTATATTTCAAAAAGGGATATTTAACCACAACATTTTTGTACGCATCACCCGTCATTGCGAATAGAACTTGGGTATTTGGATAAGCAGTTTTATTCCGCAACAAACTTTGCTTGGTGGCATTTATTTTTTGAGTGAGCAAACCATTGATTGTCTTCAGCTCATCCAAAGTATATTCTTTTATTGGCAGATTAATCTGTTTAGCAATACCCTGTCTATTGTAATTTATCCCCCAAAAAATATTGAAAAGAATATAAAAGACGGTTGTAAAAAGTAAAAAAGAATAAAGAAAAGAAACTAATTTTTCTTTGTACAGAACCCTCCTTTTTTTACTGGAAACAAATTGTAATAACGAAAAAAATTGCTTGGCAAGAAATAAGAAAAATACCAACCAGACAAAATCACCAATACTAAATGGCAGCCAGCCAAAGAGCCACCTGAAGGTTGTTGCTATGTATGGATAAATTTGTAGAGAGTAAATATTTTCGACATTCTCGGAATCTTCGCTGAAAAAATGAATAGCAAAGCAACTTAACAGCAACACTCCAATAATCAGCAGCTTTTTATTTTTTTTCATCATTTAAGAGGCGCTTTAGCAGCAAAACCTACACATTTGGTCTTCAACAGTCAATTTAAGGCATATATTTTAAATAAAATGACTTACATTTGCACTCCTTTAAAAAGAATGCAATGGGTAGTAGGCGAATGTTTGAAATTGCTTTTGTAGGATTAAAACCCGGCGTTCATGAGTTTGATTACGAATTGGATGAACTTTTTTTTAAGGAAAAAGCTGGGGAAAACGTTGATACCATTAATGCCAACGTCAAACTTTTTTTAGATAAAAATAACGGGTTCATGTTATTAAAATTTATGGTAGGCGGCAACGCTGAAGTAAATTGTGATAGATGCGGAAACCCTTTAAAAGAAGATCTTTGGGATGAATTTAGCTTGGTCGTAAAACTTACTGAAGACCCACAAAAAGCAAACGATGAAGAAGAGGATGCAGATGTTTTTTATATAGCAAAGTCTGAAAGTCATATTGAAGTAAGTGATTGGTTGTATGAATTTGTGCTGCTGAGTATACCGATGCAACATATATGTGGCAACGATGAAGATGGTAAATCTCTTTGCAACGAAGAGGTTCTTCAGAAACTAGATGCGATGAGGGTCACCAATAAAGAACAGAAGGAGAATTCAATATGGAAAGGGTTGGATAAATTTAAAAATAATTAGAAGAAAAATTAAAACGGTTTTACAGCAATTAGAAATCGATATTTACATAAGATTACATTATACAAATACTAAAAAAAACAAGTCATGCCAAATCCGAAAAGGCGCCATAGTCAACAAAGAAGTGCAAAAAGAAGGACGCACTATAAAGCTACAGAACCTACACTTAGCGTAGATAGCACTACAGGCGAAACTCATGTACGCCATCGTGCACATGTAAGCGAGGGTAAATTATATTACAAAGGGAAATTGGTGTCTGAAAAAGCACCATTGAGAGCTGTATAGTTTTACTTAAAAAATCTTTTATTCCAAAATTGGCTTGCTTAACTTCAAGTTCAATTTTGGAATTTTTAATTTTTAAAATTTCTTACCAATGATAATAGTAGGGCTCGATATGATGGGTGGCGACTTTGCTCCGCTTGAAGCAGTGAAAGGAGCAGCAGCATTTTTTGCTGAAAATCCCTTATCCGTAAGGATGTTGTTAATTGGTGATAAAGAAAAGATAAAAAATGTTTTATTGATGCATCCTCTGCCTGAAGAATTAATTGAAATTATTCATGCGCCACAGGTAATTGAAATGCATGAACATCCTACAAAAGCACTAAAAGAAAAACCTGACAGTTCTATTGCTATTGGCTTCCAATTATTGGCAACTTCTAAAATTGAAGCATTTATAAGTGCTGGTAACACCGGTGCGATGATGGTTGGGGCTTTGTTCACAATCAAGACTATTGATGGTATTTTACGGCCTACCATTGGTGCATATTTTCCAAGAGAAAATGGTTCTTTAGGTTTGCTAGTAGATGTTGGTTTAAATGCAGATTGCAAACCCGAAAACCTGAACCAGTTTGCCTTGCTGGGAACAATTTTTGCCACACATATTTTGAATATTGAAAATCCAAAAGCAGGATTAATAAATTTGGGTGAAGAAGAAGGGAAAGGCAACCACCTTGCACAAGCTACTTTTCCATTACTAAAAGAAAACAAACATTTAAATTTTGTTGGAAATATAGAAGGCAGAGATATTCTGTTGGATAAGGCTGACGTAATGGTGTGCGATGGCTTTACAGGAAATGTTGTCTTAAAACTTGCAGAAAGTATTTATGACCTTATAAAAAGACGCAATATCGAAGACGAACATTTTGAGCGTTTTAATTTTGAAACTTACGGCGGCGTTCCGGTTTTAGGTGTTGCCAAACCTGTTATAATCGGGCATGGAATAAGTAGTAATGTGGCCTTTAAAAATATGATAAAGACTGCAGTAAAAATGATTGAAATAGACTTCACTGGGAAAATTAAGAACAGTTTTATAAACGATTAAATTGTTCCAAAAACAAAAACACCGAAGTAAATTTCGGCGTTTTTTAGTTTATGATTAGTTTATTAGATATTTTCGTTGCATTGAATATAAAACTATAAATACAACAGGGATTAAAAACATTAAATAGCTGGTTACTCCCGTAAATTGCGCCATCCCCATTATTGCTAGATTACCAATTATTGGAAGTACCTGTCCTGAAACATAAATCCAAAAACCGTCTTTTTTCAGTTTGCGCATCATAAGAGCACCAATAAAGCACAATACAATTCCTGCAGCACCAATAAGCAGTAAAGGAATCATGTTACTTTGAGTAAGTTCAATTACTTTTTTTGAAGCTTCCATATCCGCAGTTTGTTTGGGCGTTAAATCTGTTCCTGTCTCAGCAGCTTTATTCATCATAGATAATGAAAACTTCATTAACCATGGGGTTGCCAAAGTAAAAATTGCGCCAAGTGCACATCCAATAAATGTGAGGATGGTTAGCACGTTAAGTGAACCCGGCAAAGATTTGGGTTGAAATTCACTTAATTTTTCTGTGTCTGTAAAAGCTGTTTCTGTCATAGTTGAGTAGTTTAGTTATACAAAGTAACGAAGTGACAAAACATAACAAAACCTCTTTTAATAAAAATGATAAATGGTAGTACCTTTACAGACCGATGAAGCCGTTTCTTTCCCACCACATTTTTAATGATCATTTTTTAATTTCTGCACAAAGAACTATTTTTTGGGAAGAAGAAAAAACACTTATTTTATCTGATCTTCATCTCGGTAAAAGCGGTCATTTTCGTAAAAGCGGTATAGCCATTCCGCAGAACTTGTATAAGGAAGATCTTTTTCGTTTGCTAAATGAAATCCACCTATTTAGTGCAAAAAAACTGATTATAGTTGGTGATCTTTTTCACAGCAGCATAAACAAAGAACATGAACTTTTTTTACGTTGGAGAAAAGATATCAGCCGGGTAGAAATTCATTTAATAAAAGGCAACCACGACATTTTAAAAAATGAATGGTATAATAATGCTGCAATTGAGGTGCATAAAAAACACCTGACAATTCGCAATTTTTCATTTACACATGACATTAATGAATGCCAGGCAAATGCAGATGATTACTGCTTTAGCGGCCATATTCATCCGGCAATACTAATGAGAGGAATGGCAAAGCAATTCGTGAACTTACCGTGCTTCTATTTTGCAAAAAAATATGCAGTGTTACCTGCGTTTGGAAAATTTACAGGAACGTTTGCCATTAAACCAAACCATGGTGAAGCAGTATTTGCCTTGGTTGAAAATAACGTGATGAAGCTTCAATAATACTCTATTTGATTCCTTTTCTTCGGGCCGTTTCTTTTTTTATAAGCGCAAGTTCCCTACCCATTTGTCCCGATACAGAACTATTTTCTTGCGCCCTTCTCATAAGATATGGAACCACATCTTCAATAGGCCCGAAAGGTAAATATTTGCTTACACTGCATCCACTTTTTGCAAGGTTAAAAGTGATGTTATCACTCATACCATATAACTGTGAAAAATGTACATGTTCGTGATTATGTGGAAGATTTTTTTGATCTAATAATTGTGTTGTATATAGATTACTTTGCTCGTTATGGGATGCTACAATCACCGCTACCCTATCTAAGTTATCAATACAGAATTTTATCGCATCATCATAATCTCTATCTGTGCTTTCTTTATTAGGTTGTATAGGTGAAGGATATTTTTTTTCTGCTGCTCGTTTACGTTCCTTCTCCATATATGCTCCTCTTACAAGCTTGGCACCAAGTATAAAAGATTTTTCTTTTGCAGCTTCGAAACTATCTTTTAAAAACTGTAATCTGTCGTGCCTATATAACTGTATGGTATTATAAACAATGGCTTTTGGTTTATTAAATTCGAGCATCATTAAAATAGTGAGTGCATCCACGGGGTCTTGTATCCATGTTTCTTCTGCATCTACCAATACACCAATATTTTTATCAAGGCCTGCTTTACAAATTTTTGTAATTCGAGTAATTACTCTTTTCCACTCTGACCTTTCATCGGCTGTAAGTGCCTCCAGTACTGCATTATAGCGCTTCATCAAAGTGTCCTGAATTGAGCCCATTCCTGCATCAATCGTTTCCAGTAGTCCAAAGCGTACAAGCCCTGTCACTTTAATACTCATAAAAGGGATATTTTTTTGTGTGGCTGCATAGTTGATTACTTTTATAAATTCATCCATTGCATGGTCGTATCCAATTTCGCCTTCGTTGCCACCTTCCACACCATAATCTAAAATAACTTCCACATTATATGCTCCAAGCTTTTGGGCAACTACAGCAGTTTCCGGTAAAGTTTCTCCACCTACAAACTGGCTAAATATTGTATTGCGAATAATTTTTTTTGTAAAAGGTATTTGAAGTTTGATGGCAGATGGCATTAACGATAAACCCATTCTTACAAGCCATGGTTTGCCCATTGTTGAAAATAAAAAATCTGCTTTCTTTAATTCACTGTCAGTTTTGTAAGCAAAGGCATATTCAGTGTTATCGAATGAAATCATATAAAAAATTGTCTACAAATTTATGAAGATTTGCCTGCCATTTTTAAAAGATAACTAAGGATTGTAAAAATAAGCAATGAAATATTTTTTATTGTGTACGCTAATACATCTTCAAACA
This sequence comes from Ferruginibacter sp., assembly GCA_025352435.1. Lineage (GTDB taxonomy): Bacteria > Bacteroidota > Bacteroidia > Chitinophagales > Chitinophagaceae > Ferruginibacter. Next base: position 6,061 of record JANXTN010000283.1, read on the forward strand.
TTTTAATTTTTGCTTTTCGAAAAAATGAACGTCGTTTAAATTTTTTTACAATTCGCCTACATCTTAATTTGTATAAATTTTAATGTTGATATATGAGTGAGATAAGTATTGTTTTTCCGCATCAGTTGTTTGCAGAAAACCCGGCGCTATCAAAGGGTCGTAAAATATTTTTAGTTGAAGAATTTTTATATTTCAAACATTATAGTTTTCATAAGCAAAAGCTTGTGTTGCATCGTGCATCAATGAAATCTTACCAAGCATATTTGGCAAACGAAGGTTATGATGTAGAATATATTGAGAGTATAGATAGCAAAAGTGAAATAAGAAAATTGATCTCATTTTTAAAAAAAAGTCGCGTTACCGAAATTCATTTTACACAAGTTGTAGATGATTGGCTTAACAAAAGAATCGTAAGTTCTTCTACAAAAAACAATATAAAAATCACCGAATATCTTACACCGGCATTTCTTAATTCTGCGCAGGAAGGAGACGATTATTTTAATGGAAAAAAAAGATATTTTCAAACGGAGTTTTACATTGCTCAACGCAAAAAAAGAAACCTTTTATTACAGCCCAATGGAGAGCCCATTGGAGGGCAATGGAGTTATGATGCAGACAATAGAAAGAAATTCCCAGCAAAAGAAATTCCACCTCAAATAAACTTCCCAAAAGAAGATGATTTTGTGAACGAAGGGAAGCAATATGTCGAAAAAAATTTTGGCGATAATTATGGCGAGTCAGAGCCATTTCAATACCCCATAAACTTTAAAGAATCAGAAAAATGGCTACAACATTTTTTGAAAACTAGATTTGAAAAATTTGGGGAATATGAAGATGCAATGGTAGTAACCGAAAACATTTTGCATCACTCAGTTTTAAGCCCACTGATTAATGTTGGTTTACTTACCCCGCAACAAATAATTTCAGCCACAATTAAATTTGCAGAAAAAAAAAATACGCCGCTCAATTCAACGGAGGGGTTTGTAAGGCAGATAGTAGGCTGGCGTGAGTTTATAAGAATTGTTTATAATCGAGAAGGAGTAAAACAACGCACGACGAACTATTGGAAATTTACCCGTAAAATGCCTCCGTCTTTTTGGAATGGAACTACAGGAATTGACCCAATAGACAATGTTATAAAAAAGGTTTTAAAAAACGGTTATCTCCATCATATAGAAAGGCTAATGTTGCTAGGTAATTTTATGCTGCTTTGCGAGTTTGATCCTGATGAAGTGTACAAATGGTATATGGAAATGTTTGTTGATAGTTATGACTGGGTGATGGTACCAAATGTGTATGGAATGGTACAGTTTGCCGATGGTGGTTTGATGACAACAAAACCGTATATAAGCGGTAGTAATTATGTGCTAAAAATGAGTGATTTTAAAAAAGGTCCATGGTGTGAAATTTGGGACGGTTTATTCTGGCGATTTATGGATGTGCACAGAAGTTTTTTCCAAAAAAATCCAAGGCTTGGTATGCTTGTAAATACTTTTGATAAGATGGCTCCAGAAAAAAGAAATAAGCACAACGAGAATGCTGAAAAATTCCTTTCCAGTTTAGATAACTAATATCAAGAAAGTGAGCAAACAAATAAAAAAAGAAAATCTTCCACAAAAAATTTGCATTACATGCAACCGGCCGTTTACGTGGAGAAAGAAATGGGAAAAGGTTTGGGATGAAGTAAAATACTGCAGCGATAAGTGTAAAGGGAGGAAGTAGTTGATGGTTGAAAGTTACTGGTTGATGGTTTATGTTTGAGAATTTATGAATATAATTTTACCCTTTATAACCAATCTCTCCTAAGTGAATTTTGAACCCTTGCTTACTTACAAGTCCGTACTTTTGCCAAAATTTAGAAAATGGAAAAGAAAGCAAGTGA
>JANXTN010000342.1 GCA_025352435.1 Ferruginibacter sp.
AGCCCCAAAAAAATTCCCTGCTATCTTTAGAGTTAAGCGAAGCGTCACTAAGAGTTTTTAAATAAGCGAGAGACTTTGTCTTGAACAATGATATAATATTAAGAATGAATTTATTTCAACGCATCAGCATTCCGTAACTTGTTGCTACATAAAAACATATTACCATGACGGGAAAACAGCTACCACTAATTTGCTTTTTTTGTATGATCTGTATAATGACTCCCAAAGAACATTTTGGCCAAAACAGCTTACCTGATTCTTCTTTGAAAGGTATGACCTGGAGAAACATCGGGCCCAACAGAGGTGGGAGATCTTTGGGAATTTCAGGAAGTTCCAAAAATAAAATGGAATATTATTTTGGCGCCGTAGGTGGAGGCTTATGGAAAACTATTGACGGAGGCTTAAACTGGAACCCTGTAACGGATGGTCAAATTACAAGCTCTTCTGTAGGAGCTGTTGCTGTAGCTCCTTCAAACCCCGGCATTGTTTATATCGGGACCGGAGAAACCGAATTCAGAGGGAATATTATGCAGGGTGATGGCATTTATAAATCTGTAGATAGCGGAAAGACCTGGAAAAATATTGGTTTAAAAAATACACAGTCCATTTCCCGGATTAGGGTACATCCAACCAATCCTGATATTGTATATGTTTCTGCACTGGGTCATGCTTTTGGTCCAAATGAGGAGAGAGGAGTTTTTAAAACAACTGATGGCGGACAATCATGGAAAAAAGTTTTATACAGAGGTGAGCTGGCGGGTGCTGAGGATTTGGTAATTGATCAGCAAAATCCTGAAACAGTTTATGCTACTATCTGGCAGGTTTATAGAACACCTTATAAAATGTGGGCTGATACCGGAATTTCTGCATTGTATAAATCGATGGATGGAGGTTTAACCTGGAGTGATCTCACAAAAAAACCCGGGATGCCTAAAGCTGCAGTTGGTAAAATTGGCGTTGCCGTTTCTCCCGCAGATCCAAATCGTGTATGGGCAATAATAGAAGCCAATGATGGCGGTTTATATCGCTCAGATGATGGGGGACAAACCTGGAAAATGGTTAACAATGAAAGAAAACTACGTCAGCGTGCATTTTATTATTCCCGCATTGTTGCTGATCCTAAAGATAAAAATGTAGTGTATGGACTGAATGTAAATTTTTATAAATCCAAGGATGGAGGAGCTACATTTAAAACGGAAATCAAAGTGCCTCACGGCGATAATCATGATTTATGGATTGACCCCGAAGACCCGATGAGAATGGCTACTTCAAATGATGGCGGTGGCTCAGTTTCTAACAATGGCGGATTATCGTGGACAGATGAAGACTTTCCCACGGCTCAGTTGTACCATATAACAGTTACAAACGATTTTCCTTATCAGGTAGCAGGTGCACAACAAGACAATTCAACAATTGCAGTTCCAAGTGAAGATTATCGCCACAGAGCAGTGAGAACAAACTCTACTAAAACGGGAATTGGTTTTGCTTATGATGTGGGTGGTGGCGAAAGCGGTTATATAGCACAGGATCCAAAAAATCCGGATATTTTTTATGCGGGCAGCCAGGGTGCTTTGTTAACAAGGATAAATAGAACAACCGGACAAACAAGAGACGTTCAAATATACCCCCGATTTTTTTCAGGAGAAGAAGCTAAAACTTTGCCGGAGCGTTGGCAATGGACCTTCCCGATTGTGTTTTCACCTGTAGATAATAAAAGGTTATATGCCTGTTCGCAGCATGTATGGATGACTACAAATGAGGGACAAAGCTGGCAACGTATCAGTCCAGACCTTACGTATGCTGACAGCACTACACTAGGTGTAAGCGGCGGCGTAATTACAAGAGATATGAATGGACCGGAAATTTATGCTACTGTATTTGCACTGGCACCATCTTATCAAAATGTAAATATTATTTGGGCAGGCTCAGATGATGGACTTGTGCACATCACCAAAGACGGTGGAAAAACCTGGAAAAACATTACGCCGCCCGATATGCCAAAAAATACCAGGGTGAGTATCATTGAAGCATCACATTTTAATGCAGGCACTGCATATATAGCGGCAAAGAGATATCAAATGGATGATAGAACAGCTTATATATGGAAGACAAATGATTTTGGTAAGCATTGGAGAAAAATTATTACCGGAATCAGGGCTGATGATTATGTTCATGTAATTAGAGAAGACATCACAAAAAAAGGGTTATTATATGCAGGAACTGAACATGGAATATGGGTATCTCATAATGATGGAGAAAACTGGCAATCGTTGCGTTTAAATTTGCCTGATGTACAGGTATCGGATTTGGCAGTAACAGAAAAAGACATAGTGATAGGAACACACGGACGGTCTATTTATATTTTAGATGATGTTTCTCCGGTTAGAGATCATCAGTTTCAAACATCGAAAGATGCTGTTCATTTATTTAAACCATATTATGCTGTGAGAAATGTGCAGAAAGCAGTTTTTCAATATTATTTAGAAAGAGAAAATACTGATACAAAAATTGAGATACTCGACAAACAAAACAAGGTTATTCAAACATTTGTTGGAGAGGCAAAAAAAGCTGTAAAGGACAGCACCGTAGAAGAAGATGAAGATGATAGAAAACCTCCGGCACCTACAATAAAAAAAGGGTATAATAAATTTGAATGGGATTTAAAGTATCCTCCTGCAATATCCTTTGCGGGAATGATTTTATGGGGAGCAAACAAATATAATGGTCCACTTGCTGTTCCCGGAATGTATCAGGTACGCATGACTGCTGCCGGAAAAACATTTACTCAGCCATTTGAAATTAAATTAGATCCAAGAATTAAAGATGTAACAAATGCTGACCTGATAGAGAAGTTTAATCTTGCAATGCAAATTAAAAATGAAGTTTCAAAAGCAAATGAAGCAGTAATAAAGATCAGGGCTATTAAGGAGAAATTGGCTAAAACAAATACAACGGAAAGTGATAAATTATTTGTCGAACAATTATCTGTAATAGAAGGAAATTTATATCAGGTAAAAAATCAAAGCTCACAGGATCCTTTAAATTTTCCTATCAAATTAAATAACAAATTGGCATCATTACAAAGAGTGGTTGAATCGGGTGAATATAAACCTACAGCGGGTTCGTACATAGTATTTAAAGAATTAAAAGATGAACTGGCCAAAGAGCTTAATCAATTAAATAAAATACTTAAAGCACATTAAAGAATGAGAGACGCATCAACATAGTTATCCTGAATTTTCTGCAGTCAAAAAGCGTTTGGAGTTGATTATTTAAATTCATGATTTTGAAAGTATTTGGAAAAAGCTTATCAAGCATGATATAAATCATTAAAATATTTTTAAGACATGACAAGTAAAGCAAAGAACATCATCTCCTCTCTGTTGTTAATTTCAATAGTTTTTAAAATAAGTGTATCTGCTCAATCTGCGAACATTATTTTATTTAATGGAAAAATTTTTACCTCCGATACGACACAGCTTTATGTGCAAGCGTTAGCAATTAAAGGCAACAAAATAATTGCTGTCGGCTCTAATGCTTCTATTGAAAAACAAGCTTCTTCCAAAACAAAAAGAATTGATTTGGAGGGTAAGACAGTTGTTCCCGGTTTTAATGATGCCCATGACCATTTAGCTTGGCCGTCTCCAATAACGCAGTCATTTACTACAGAATTCTCTGTACCAGGGCCAACAAAGAACGAAGTGATAAATTCCATGTTAAGGCTTGTAAAATCAGCATCTCCCGGGCAGTGGATTCAAGGTACTATTGGCTTAACAGTATTTAATGATAGCAATTTTAGAAGAAATTTACTAGACAGCATAGCACCTAACAATCCGGTTGTGCTTAATATAATGTGGGGGCATGGTATGATCATAAATAGCAAGGCTCTTAAGGCAATGAAAATAACTGATACAGACGCCGATCCATTGGGTGGTTGGTATGAACGTGCACCGGGAACCAAATACATAACAGGTGCTTTGTACGAGTATGCACAGTTCCCGGTATGGGAGGCACTGGCGAGCATTGAGCCGGCTAAAATGATAAAAGCGCTGCAGCAACATGCGCAGGAAGAATTGGCTCTGGGTATTACCACCGTACAAAATATGAACAGCCTTTTACGGGAAGATGCGGCGAAAAGAATTTATAGCGAAGCTAAGCTTCCCGTAAGAACAAGGCTTATTAGTATGCCGGGCACCACTGTAAACGGCCGGGATCTGGCAGGATGGAACAACAATGAAAACTGGTCAAATTCGCTGAGCTATATTTCGGGTATAAAATATGTTATTGATGGAACCCCTTTAGAACAGACTGCGCTAAGCACAAAACCTTATCCCGGTAAAAATAATTGGTACGGTAGGCTTGATTTTCCCGTTGACAGCATTAAGCAAATTTTAAAAGAAGCATTAACAAGTAACAGGCAATTGATGCTGCACATTGTTGGAGACAGTGCCACCAAAATTGTTTTAGATCTGATGAAACAAATCGCAACACCTGTCCAATGGAAACAAAAAAGAGTAAGGATAGAACATGGTAGTGGAATTACAACGGCAGTTTCAATAAATGATGTGAAAAAATTAGGGATTATCCTTGTTTACACTCCTCAGCACAGCAAACAAAAACCTTTGCACACATGGATAAACGCAGGTATCCCTATTGCAATAGGACCGGATGGGTTAATCAATCCTTATCTTAATATTATGTTTATGTCGAGCCAACAAACTGACCCCAAGCAAAATATCAGTATAGAACAAGCTGTTATGGCATACACAAAAGCTTCTGCGTTTGCAGAATTTGCAGAAAAAAAGAAAGGCACTTTAATGCCGGGCATGCTTGCAGATTTAGCTGTTTTGTCTCAGGATATTTTCTCTATTCCGAAGGAACAACTACCGATGACGAAAAGTGTATTGACTATAGTTGATGGAAAAATTGTGTATCAGCAAATTCATAAATAAATCGAAAGCCCGAAATAGAATATGAGCAAAAAATTCCTGCTCGTTACTATTTTCATGCCTGGATAAACATGATTTTTTTCCAAAAATTATTTCCATAAAAAAAGCCGGCTGCAAACTGTAGCTGGCTTTTTTTACGGATTTCAACTAGGGGATAGATATTTTAGAATTATAATTAGTTCAAATCCAAATTATAGTTTTTGACAAAAAAAATAAATGCTTATTTTAATTCATCATCTCCTTTGCATTCTCTAATGCAGCAGCAGTAGGCTTTTCGCCGCTTAGCATTTGTGCAATGGCTACAATTCTTTCATCTTCACTTAATAATCTTACAGAAGTTTGAATAGTATCCTTTACAATTTGCTTGAACACAAAATAATGTGCATTTGCCTTCGCAGCAATTTGTGGCTGGTGTGTTATTGCTATCAATTGGTGCGAACCTGAAAGCTTTTTCATAATAATGCCAACCTGCTTGGCGGCTTCTCCGCTTATTCCTGTATCTATCTCATCAAAGATGAGCACCGGTAATTGTAATTTTTTTGCCACCAAAGATTTTACTGAAAGCATTAGTCTGCTCAATTCTCCACCACTCGCAACTTTATGCAATGGCTCAAAACGATTTGTTTTATTTGCGTCAAATAAAAAGGTTATCTCATCACTACCGTTTGCAGAAAGTGCTATAGCATTTATTGCAACTTTTGTTTGCGCATTCGGCATACCAACTTGTGTGAGCAGATCATTTACTTTTTGCACAAATGGTTTTATCTGCGCAACTCGATTACTATTTATTTTTGTAGCAATTACAGTTGCTTCATCAAATAATTTTTTACTTTCTTTTTCTGCTTTTTCTATTGCATTAGTAATATTAAAAACTGCATCCAGTTTTTGTTGCAGTGTCTCCTGTATTGCTAAAAGTTGGGCTGTTGTTGTCACCCCATGC
>JANXTN010000063.1 GCA_025352435.1 Ferruginibacter sp.
TTGGGAAAGTTGCGTACGTGTTCCGCACCCGTTTGCCGGTCGCCACCAGGTATTGCTACCCGTGCTGCCCCTCGACTTGCATGTATTAAGCCTGCCGCTAGCGTTCATCCTGAGCCAGGATCAAACTCTCCATTGTAAATGTGTTGTTTGAACGTGACTTGTAATTTTCTCAAAAAAAAATTAACGTCAAATTCTGTTTTGTATTATTTGCGCTAAAATTTCCTGTGTTCTAAAAACTTTCGTTTTTTTCTTGCTGTTATTTCCAAACTTTCAAAGATCTTATTTCTATTTTTGTTTCCCCTTTTTTGAAGCGGGGTGCAAAAGTATAAAAAACTTTCTAATTATTCTAACTTTATTTTAAAAAAACTTTCCGCTTTTCTTTTATCTCTTTAGATAAAATTTCTGTACTTTTTTTCTTGCGGAGTGCAAAGGTAGGGATGTGTATTTCTTTAGCCAAACTTTTTGAAAGAATTTTACAACTTTTTTTCGAGAAAGAAAATGTAGTATCCTACAACTCAATGGTAGCAGGCGTTGCAGCAAAATAAAAGAATATTCAATAACTGTCTGTAATAAAACAGTGCAACCTTTTAAGGTTTCACTGTTCATAAAAAATACTATTACAATCTAAGAGATTAAGCTACTTTAAGCATGCTTAATTTGCTTGTATTAAATTTCCGTTGTGCATATTCCAAAGTAACGTTGAATGACTTTACTTTCTGGCTTGGAAGTTCGTACATAGCATCTGTCAAAATACTCTCACAAATACTACGTAACCCTCTAGCACCAAGTTTGTATTCCAGTGCTTTCTGTACCATAAAATCTAGAACGGGTTTTTCAATGTTTAAAGCAATTCCTTCTATCTCAAATAATTTGGTAAACTGTTTAATTAATGAATTCTTAGGTTCTGTAAGAATGTTTTTTAAAGTCTCTGCATCTAGGGGGTTTAAATAAGTAACTATAGGTAAACGTCCCAACAACTCCGGGATAAGACCAAAGGTTTTTAAATCTGGTGCGCTGATATATTGAAGTAGATTATCCTCCTGAAACTGTTGAAGATCTTTATTTACGTTAAAGCCTATTGCATTTGTATTTACTCGACGAGCAATGATTTTATCTACTCCACTGAAAGCTCCACCACATATGAAGAGAATATTCTGGGTATTTACTTTTACTAATTTTTGTTCAGGATGTTTACGTCCACCTTGTGGCGGCACCAACACTTCACTACCTTCTAATAACTTCAATAAACCTTGCTGAACCCCTTCTCCGCTTACGTCTCGAGTGATACTTGGATTATCACTCTTGCGGGCGACTTTATCAATTTCGTCTATAAAAACAATTCCTTTTTCAGCAGCGGCTACATCATAATTGCAAGCTTGTAACAATCTGCTTAGCATACTTTCCACATCTTCTCCCACATAACCTGCTTCTGTAAATACAGTAGCATCTACAATTGCAAAAGGTACATTCAACATTCTTGCGATTGTTTTTGCTAAAAGTGTTTTACCAGTTCCGGTTTCGCCAACCATGATGATATTGCTTTTTTCAATTTCAACGTCGTTATCAAATTTTTGATTAAGCCTTTTGTAATGGTTGTAAACTGCAACTGCAAGGATTTTTTTGGCATCATCCTGACCTATAACATACTCATCTAAAAACTTCTTTATTTCCATTGGTTTCCGAACAGTCAGTTTGTATGAAGACGACGTTTTTTCCTCTACAGGACCACCTATTTCCTGCCCTATGATTTCTTTTGCATGTTCTACACAGTTTTCGCAAATATGACCATCCTGCCCTGCTATTAATATTTTTACTTCATCCCTACTTCTACCGCAGAAGGAACAATGAAGAATCTGTTGTTTAGCCATAATATATGTATTTAATTTTTACTCACCTGCAAAACAATTTGCAAAGATACGAAGCTACTTATGCATTGTAACGACAATATAATTGAAAGTATCGTTGCATGCTAGGAAGTTGTAATCATAAAAAAGGTTTGCAAACCATTACTGCTTTGCAAACCCACACAATCATATTAGCATTATAATTTTTCTATTAATCCATCCACTATACCATAGGCTAAAGATTCTTTTGCATTCATCCAATAATCTCTGTCAAAATCCTTCATGATCTGCTCCTTGGTTTTACCGCAGTTCTTTGCCAGTATCTCAGCCCCTAATTCTTTAACCTTCTGCATCTGAATAGCCATGATTTCAAGATCTGCACTTACTCCCTGGCCCCCACCACTTGGCTGGTGAATCATCACTTCTCCATTTGGGAAAATAAAGCGTTTGCCTTTTTCTCCACCGCTTAGTAATATACTCCCCATACTGGCCGCCATGCCCATACAAACAGTGCTTACCGGCGAGGAAATCATTTGCATAGTATCGTAAATAACCATACCGCTAGTAACAACTCCGCCGGGGCTGTTAATGTAAAAAGTGATTTCTTTTCCCGGATCAATGGCTTCCAGATACATTAGTCTATTGGTAATATCTTTTGCACTTTTATCATCTACTGCGCCCCATAAGAATATTTTGCGCTGCTCAATAAACTTCTTGTCAAACTGCCAGCCTGACATCATTTTCTCCATTGGGCTTTCGGGTAATTCTTTTGGGTTTTCTTCCTCGTCATCCTGACGAATATTTCTATTGTATAAATTCATTTTAAAATTGAATTTTGAGTTTTATTAATTTTTGTAGTGCATCTAAAAAAGATCAGTAATGGTAAGCCGTACAAGTGAGTGATCCGCCTTCGGACGGACAGGCACAAATACATGTTGAGCAAAGCTGCTGTTTTTGTTCCGCTAAAAAGCATAGCTTTTTAACCGTTGATTCTAGTCCTTTTTTTGCTTGCGAGCATTAATTAAAAGAACCTCGTCCACCAATCCATATTCTTTTGCTTCGGTAGAAGTCATCCATTTATCTCTCTGGCAATCTTCGGCAATTCTTTCAATTGTTTGACCTGTGTGCAAAGAAATGATACTGTACAATTCGTGCTTCACTTTTTTTACTTCGTTTACTGTAATTTCTACATCGCTCGCCTGGCCCATTGCTCCTGCACTGGGCTGGTGCATCATTATGCGACTGTGCTTAAGTGCAGTTCTTTTACCTTTTGCGCCGGCGCACATTAATACCTGACCCATACTAGCGGCCATTCCGGTGCATATTGTTGCAATATCCGGGGTAATAAACTGCATCGTATCGTACATACCTAAACCTGCGTAAACGCCGCCACCAGGGCAGTTGATATACATCTGAATATCTCTTACACGGTCTGTACTTTCAAGAAACAATAACTGCGCAGTTACAATGTTTGCTACTTCATCGTTTATCGGGTATCCCAAGAAAATAATACGATCCATCATTAAACGACTGTAAACGTCCATCACGGCTACGTTCATAGGGCGTTCTTCAATAATATTGGGAGTAAGATTGGTGACGTTGTGTTTTATATATCCATCGAGGGTATTGCTGCTGATACCTTTGTGCTTAACAGCGTAGTTTTCAAATTCTTTTCCAAAGTTCATAATCAATAAATTAATTGCGCAAATATATTTGTTTAATTACTTTTTAAGTTGTGAGTATAGTAATTAGTCAAAAACTATTCCCTTAAACATTATATGACATTATTGCGGAGATATTAAACCGACTAATGTTTATACCTTATTAAAATAATTCTAAGAAGTGCTCTGATTAGAAGGTTTTGAGCTAAGAGAATGAGTGATCATTTATTTTAATTGAGCTTTGCTAGATATGTGCAAAGAAGCAGCAAAGTGACTGCAATGATTCTGCACTGATTGTGCGATAGTGACGACACGGTAACTATTGGAAGTTTGCAGGGAGTTAGTACGGGTAATGCTCCCTATAACTTCCCTAAATGTTCCCTATAATTTCCCTATAACTTCGGTATTAGTTGTGGGTGGCGAGTTACATATGAGGTCTGGCGAGTTGACCTTTGTCTAATTCGCACTTAACAAAAAACCCTCTGTAAAGAGGGTTTGGTAAACTTGGTATTGCATAAGCAATTAGTTTAAATATTATTTTTTTGAACCGTGCTCATCAGATACAGTAAGCTTATGACGGCCTTTTGCTCTGCGGCTAGCTAAAACCTTGCGGCCATTAGCTGTAGACATACGCTCACGGAAACCATGTACAGATTTTCTGCGGCGTGTGTGGGGTTGGTAGGTTCTTTTTTTTCCTGGCATTTTATAATTTTTTCCTTTTACAAATATTGTTTGTTCATTACTGCAGGCGAGGCACCATCCTCACCGCTTGTGAAAGGACGGCAAAAGTAGGATTTTATGTTGGATTAGTAGAAGTTTTTTAAAACTTCTTACAGTTTTATTTTACTCGCCTGCACGGCTGTGCCAAAAAACAGACTAGCATGGTTATTAAAGTCTACCTCATTACCCGTGGTAAAAAAGTTAATCTGTGCATGCTTACTACAGTGGTCATCAATCTCTTTATGGTTTCCTAAATATGTTTTTAAACTTTTTGCCACTATTTCTCCCTGGGAAATTACCTGAATATGCCTGGGTACAAAACGATTAATTTTTTCTATTAATAATGGGTAATGAGTACACGCTAAGAGCATGCAATCTATATTAGGATCTTTCTGGAGTAAATTATCAATTCGGTTTTTTACCGGAGCATCTGCTTCATCGTCCAAATGTTTTCCTCGTTCAACAATATCAACCCATTCCGGTGATGCTTCCTGAAAGACAAGAATTTCAGGATGAAACTTTTTAATTTCCAACAGGTATGATTCTGACTGCACAGTGCCCGATGTGGCAAGTATACCCACATGTTTTGAAGTTGAATATTTTCCTATAACTTCTGATGTGGGCCGTATAACGCCTAATACTCTTTTTGAAGGATCAATATCCGGTAAATCGTTTTGCTGAATCGTTCGTAAAGCCTTTGCTGAGGCGGTATTACAGGCTAGTATTACCAAAGGACAGCCTTGCTGAAAAAACCATTTTACACACTCAAGCGTATACTCATAAACTGTTTCAAAGGATAATGGTCCATAAGGCGCTCTGTCATTGTCTCCCAAATAAATAAAATCATATTTAGGTAGCTCTTTACAAATTTCTTTGAGCACGGTTAAACCACCATAGCCACTATCAAATATTCCTATCGGTTTTGTATCCATATTCAGGTTAAAATTATACTGCTATTCCTTCATAAAAAAATCCCGGTCAATTATTATTGACCGGGATATAGAAGCAATTATAACTAGTATTTTACAACCCTTCCGCTTGCAATCTTTTTACCGGATGCCTCTCTTAAAATTATAAGATATGTTCCCCCACTCATTTTACTGAGGTTTACTTCGCCTGAACCATAGCTTCCTAAAATAGATAATCCTTTTGTAATAATATTGCCTCCCTTGCTGTCATAAACACTTATCATTGTGCCTTGTGCGATTGCACTGCTGCTGTAATAATTGATTTTTACAATATCTTTTGTAGGGTTTGGTGAAAGCAACAGACGGTTTTTTTCGCCTGAAAAATCTGATACTGTTACCGTATTAGAAATGCCTGAACAACCGGTCGCAACATCAATTGCTGTGACCTGATATGTACCAAACTCATCTAGCAAACCATTGGCTTTTGTAATAGAAGAGCCGGTTACCAGAGGGAGCAATATATTATTACGTTTCCACTGATATGTGTAGTTACCTACAGGGCTCACCGTAATAACCAAGCTGCCATTTGTGAAAGGATTAAAATTAATTGTAGGTGAAGTAGCAAGAACAACAGAAGGCGCAGTACCTACTTTTGCCATTACAGCATTGGAAGTTGCAGAACCGCATCCCGCAGCTGAAACCACTACTCTGTATTTGTTGTTTGCTTGTGCCAGAGTTAATCCGCTTACTGAATAACTGCTGTTTGATGCACCATTAATATTGCTGAAGGATAATCCTCCGTCTGTGCTCAACTGCCATTGATAAGTTAGGTTAGAACCTAAAGCGGTAACGCTAAAACTTGCTGTAGTTGTACAAGATGTAATATCCGTAGGTTGAACAGTTATAGTAGGGCCTACGGATACAGTTACTGTAACTGCTGCCCTTGGACTTTCACATGCTCCTGTCGTCTGGCTTACATAATAAGTGATAGACCCGGCGGTTGCTGTAGATGGTATAGGTGCTGTTGCACTTCCTGTTCCGCCTGTTGCAGTTGTGTACCACATCAACCCTGAACCGGAAGCAGTTAATGCTGTTGCAGTTCCCCCTTGGCAATAATTTACATTTGATGTCACCGCAGGTGCTGCAGGTGTCGGATTTACAGTGATTACTATAGCCGCTCTTGGACTTTCACCACAGTTTGAAGTTTGACTTACATAATAAGTAAATGTTCCTGTGGTTGTTGTTGAAGGTACGGGCGCATTAGACATGCCGGTACCGCCCGTAGAAGAAGTGTACCACAATAATCCTGTACCGGTTGCTGTAAGTGGTGCAGCTGTGGCTCCCTGACAGTACGTAACAGGTGAAGTAACCGTTGGGGCGGAAGTAACTGCTGATACGTTAACAACAATTGATGCCCTAGGTCCTTCACAAGTACCGGTAGACTGGCTTACATAATAAGTTGTTGAACCTATAGTTGTGGTACTTGGCGTTGGTGCTGCTGTTGATCCTGTGCCACCCGTTGCAGCCGTATACCACAATAAATTAGTACCGCCTGCGGTTAAAGCTGTGGCTGTAGCATTTTGACAATAATTAACCGGTGATGAAACTGTAGGTGCAACTGGCGTTGCAGTTATTGTTACTGATATAGCTAGTCTAGGACTTTCACAACTACCGTTCGTCTGGCTTACGTAATAAGTTGTTGAGCCAGGTGTTGCTGTACTTGGTGTAGGCGCCGTTGTAGATCCATTGCCGCCCGTTGCAGTCGTATACCATAAGAGGTTACTACCCATTGCTGTCAATGGTGACGGAGTTGATCCCTGACAGTAGGTAATAGCTGTAGATGAAGCGGTTGGAGCCGGTGACCCTGCTATAACGTTTATGGTTATAGATGCTCTAGGGCTTTCGCAACCAGTTGTTTGAGATACATAATAAACTGTGCTACCCACAGTTGCCGTACTAGGTGTTGGTGCATTGATATTACCCGTTCCGCCTGTTGAAGTTGTGTACCATAGTAAATTCGATCCACCGGCAGTTAAAGGAGCTGCAGCAACATTTTGACAATATTGAATGGTTGGAGTTACTGTTGGCGCCGCTGGAGTTGCTGTAATGTTTACAGTGATAGATGCTCTTGGACCTTCACAGTTGCTATTACTCTGACTTACATAATAAATTGTACTTCCAACTGTTGATGTGTTCGGTGTTGGAGCTGTAGTACTTCCTATACCTCCTGTTGAAGAAGTATACCATAATAAATTAGTACCTGTAGCACTTAATGGTGGCGCTGTTGAATTTTGACAATAACTTAAAGTTGCGGTAACTGAAGGCGCTGCAGGAGCAGCGTTGACAGTAACCGTAATGGAAGCCCTTGGACTTTCACATGTACCATTGGACTGGCTAACATAATAAGTAGTGGTTCCTGCTGTTGCGGTACTTGGCGTAGGAGCAGTTGTAATACCTGTGCCTCCTGTTGCAACCGTGTACCATAATAAATTGGTTCCCGTTGCCATTAAAGAAGTTGACGTTGCACCTTGGCAATAAGTTATAGGAGAATTTACTGTAGGTGCGGCCGGTACCACATTTACTGTAAGTGTTGCAGCATTAGATGTAGCGGTTAAGGGAGCGCAGTTTCCTGTTACAACCACTCTAAACTGATAATTATTTAGTGAAACTGTTGCAGCCGTAATATTTAAGGTAGCGGTTGTAACGTTAGAATAAGGTGCTGCATTTGTTAAGTTAGTCCAGGGGCCAGCTGCTCCCGAAGTACTTACCTGCCATTGATAAGTGAGCGGAGCAGAACCACCAGCTGTAACTGTAAAAGTTGTATTTGAATTAGCGCAAATTGAAACATTCGTAGGCTGGCCGATTATGGACGCAGGTATACATGCCGGTCCTGGGATTGTTGCAGTCCACAAACCCCTTCCATAGGTAGAAGCGGCAATTGTTCTATCGCTCGTTCTGTATTTCAGCATGCTTGTTTTTACTGTGGGGAATGTAGTTTCAGCCGTCCAGATTGTACTTGATCCATTTATAGCATCAGTACTAAAAACACCCGCTTCTGTAGCTATGTACATTTTTGTATCTGAATCCGGATGATACAATGCCCAGTATACAGGCATCTCAGGCAAGTTCCCATCTACACCTGTCCAACTTGTTCCTCCATTTGTTGTAGCCCATATACTTATAGTAGAGGTTGCAAAAGCATTAGCAAGAGTGACGGTTATATCCTGATCATTGATCCCTATGTTTACACTATTTACATACCCGGCTGCAGTTCCCGAAGGAGTAATTTCAGTTACAATTGGTGCAGGTTGATCAGCATTGTCAACTTTAAATACTTTGCCGTTTGTCATTCCAAAATAAACACGGTTGGCCGTATATGGTGAGACCGTTACTGATGCGACAGAAGCGGTGCCAAATTCACTAATTGGTACAGGGGTGAAGGTAAAACCCGTATGTGGATCTTCCCATCTCAAAAATTGCCCTGCGTCATAACCTGCATAGACTTTGTTTACAGCATTATCCAAATCATATGGATTAATAAATTGCCCCGAAGTGCTGGCACTGCCAGACGAAACCCATGAATCCCCTCCGTTTGATGATCTTCTAAAATTAGCATAAACGTAGGCACCCGTTTGAAATAATGGTTCATCCTGGTCGATGGAGGTAATTCCGCCATCACCTCCCAATATCTCTACTGAAGAAGTAAGTCCCGGTCCATTAAATTGATGTGTTCCATTATCTTGCGCTCCTGCTAGAAAATAGTTTGTGGAAGTTGGATGTATGCTGACTCCATAAAATTGTTTGATCCTTAGACCTGTATTTTTATCAGAAAAGGTAGTGCCTTTATTGGCAGAATAAAACAAACCTCCGTCGGTGCCCACCAATAATTTATTCCCATTATCATACCATGCCATATTATGTGCGTCTGCATGAACGTATTGACCTGTGGTTCCCACCCATTCAGAAATTTTATTAAAAGTTCTTCCGCCATCTACAGATTTTAAGAGTCTAAGACTGCCAACGATTACAGTATTAGGATCTGATGGATCAATGATGAGACCATTGGAATATAATCCCTGACCGCCACCATTCAGATCTAAAACATTTGTTGCAGTAAGTGGATTTGTAATCCAATTTTGTCCCCCGTCGGTAGATTGTGCAATTGAGTCAATTTTATCAGCATTGCTGAGTGCTGCATAAACAGTACTCCCATTACAAGCTATTTCTACCCTTGCACCATTACCTGTAGGTATGTTGTATAAAGTATTTGCAGATTGCCACACGGGCGTAGCGGCTGCAGGATTGAGCGTATATCTATATCCTCCAATGCCGGGTGCAGATGCCAACCCCCCTACAACATGCATTGTACCATTAGAACTTATTTCAAAATCAGGAATTCTGGAAGTGTTTGTAAAAGGATTGATGCTTACCCAAGACGTGCCACCATTTGTAGAGCGTTGTAATCCTACTGCAATAGAAATACCCAACGTGCTTACGTAAACATTTCCTGCAGCATCGCACAAAATTTTTGTACATCTTGTAAGCGTAGAAGTGCTCGGAAGCAGGTTCCAGGTTACACCGTGATCGGTACTTTTAAAAACACCAACGCCGCCAACTCCGCCTCCTGTAAAATATGATTCACCTGTACAAAAATACATGGTGTTTGTATTTGTGGGGTCCTGGCAAATTCCTGATACCGCCAAATTGCTCAGGTAATCGTTGATTGGAGTCCAAGTAGGTATAGCAGCGGTTATATCATTTGTTTTCCAAACACCACCTGATATGCCTCCAATCCAGACAGTTTTTCCTGTTGGATCTGCCAAGTCAACCCACACAGTCCTCATTCTGCCTGATGTAACACCGCCACCCGGGCGTAAGTTCCCATTGCTTGGACCTACAGCATCACTATTAGATCCTCTTTCAACCCAAGAGAGTGGAGTCAAAGCATTGGTAGAAGAGTTGCCATAAGCTGTGATATTTTTAAAATTTTCAGTTTCAACAACGGCCTGCCACATTTTTTTATAAGAAACTTCCCCCGTGGTTGGATCCATATTCCTTTTTCTCTCAAATTCTGCCGCTTTGTCTGGGCCGTCATACTTATCATTTTCTTCTTCACTTTCATTTTCCAACTTGGTATTACAACTCGGCAAAATTGTAATTGTAAATGCCAATAAACAGAAAAAGGCAATGCATTTAAAGTAAATGTTTTTCATAATTAAAAACGGATTAAATTCTTCGTAAAAAGAATTTTCAAAATATTTGAATTTCTAAATAGGTACAATAATGAAGATAAGAATTAAACAAAGAAAAATTTCTTATGGGAATAAAAATTTCTTAATACACAAATTCTCATTTTGGCGGAGATCAACTGATCTTTATAAAACGTAGTAATAATTTTGTCTTTCCGCCGCTTTACCCCTACCTTTGCGCCCGAAAAACGAGCCTCAACCAGCTTATAATAAATTGATAAAAGCAACAGATATTTTATGGTAGAAATTAAACCAGATGAAATTTCAGCAATACTTCGCCAGCAATTAAGCAATTTTAACGCAGCTGCAAATTTAGAAGAAGTAGGAACTGTTTTACAGGTGGGGGATGGTATTGCACGTGTTTATGGTCTTAAAAATGTGCGTTCAGGAGAACTTGTAGAATTTGACAATGGTGTAAAAGCAATTGCTTTGAACCTTGAAGAAGATAACGTTGGTGTGGTATTGATGGGTGACAGCGGGGAAATTCGTGAAGGAGATAAAGTAAAACGTACCGGGCAAATTGCTTCTATAAAGGTAGGTGAAGGAATGTGTGGTCGTGTAATAAATACACTTGGTACACCAATAGATGGTAAAGGACCTTTGCAAGGTGAATTATATGAAATGCCGCTTGAAAGAAAAGCACCTGGTGTAATTTTTAGAGAGCCGGTGAAAGAGCCTCTACAAACGGGTATCAAAGCTATTGATGCAATGATTCCTGTAGGACGTGGACAGCGTGAGTTGATTATTGGTGATCGTCAGACAGGAAAGTCTGCCATTGCAATTGATACCATCATCAACCAAAAAGAATTTTATGCAGCAGGGAAACCTGTTTATTGTATTTATGTAGCTATCGGACAGAAGGCGTCTACGATTGCAGGTGTTATGAAGACATTGGAAGAGAATGGTGCAATGGCCTATACAACTATTGTTGCAGCATCCGCCTCTGAACCAGCTCCATTGCAGTTCTACGCACCGTTTGCAGGAGCAGCCATTGGCGAATTTTTTAGAGATACCGGTCGTCCTGCGTTAATCATTTACGATGATCTTTCTAAACAAGCCGTAGCATACCGTGAGGTTTCTTTGTTACTTCGTCGCCCACCAGGTCGTGAGGCTTATCCCGGTGATGTATTTTATTTGCACAGTCGTTTATTGGAAAGAGCAGCAAAGGTTGTAGCTAAAGATGATATTGCCCGTCAGATGAATGATTTACCTGAATCAATTAAGCATTTAGTTAAAGGTGGCGGTTCTCTTACAGCTCTACCAATCATTGAAACACAAGCCGGTGATGTATCAGCATACATTCCTACGAACGTAATTTCTATTACAGACGGACAAATATTCTTAGAGGGTAACTTGTTTAACGCTGGTATTAGACCGGCAATTAACGTAGGTATTTCTGTAAGTCGTGTGGGTGGTAATGCGCAGATAAAGTCAATGAAAAAAGTTGCCGGTACGCTAAAATTAGATCAGGCATTGTACCGTGAACTTGAAGCGTTTTCTAAATTTGGTGGTGACCTTGATGCTGCTACAAAAAACGTAATTGATAAAGGTGCTCGTAATGTGGAAATATTAAAGCAACCACAATACACTCCTTATGCTGTTGAAAAGCAAGTTGCCATTATTTACCTTGGAACACAAGGATTGATGAAGAATGTTGCTGTAAAGAAAGTGAAAGAGTTTGAAGAACATTTCTTAACCGAAATGGAAAACAAATTGCCTGAAGTAATGTCCGAATTTAAGAAGGGAAATTTGCCGGAAGATGGTATTAAAAAAATGGTTGATTTGGCTAATGGAATTATGCCTCAATACAAATAAAAAATATAAAGAAAGCCACCTGAAAAAATGGCTTTCTTTATTTAATAATAAAATTTGCTTAACTAAGGTATCTTCTTAAAGTCCACGCCAGTGTTTCATGTTCTTCCATTCGAGCAGTTAAAAAATCGGTAGTGCCTGCATCTTTCAGTTCTTCGTCACATTCGTCAATTTTTTTACGCAGAGATTTAATGATTGTTTCATGATCATTTAAAAGCTCTTTCAACATTTCTTTTGAAGACGGATTTACACCAGGTGATTCTTTTAACTGCGAAAGGCTTGCAAATTCTTTTGTGGTGCCAATGGCCATAGATCCAAGTTTACTTATTCGTTCCGCAACTTCATCTATTGACTCTTCTAATTTAGTATAATGCACTTCAAAAAGTTTATGGTATTCCATAAAACTCTCTCCTGAAACATTCCAATGGAACTTACGGGTCTTTAAATAAATGATCATACCATCTGCAAGTACTGCTGACAAGATTTCTGTTACCTTTTTAAGATGGGCGGCTGTTAAACCAATGTTTGGTTTCATAAAATATTTTTGTTTTGTTAGATATAGAAAAAAGTTTGCCATATATTATTTAATATAGCTTCATTCATAATGAGGATTATATTCTACAGTTATCAATTCTTCGCTCTTGTAGTTTATTTATTTAAATCTTCTCTTATGGTTAGTTTTGTCACAAACAGAACTACTTTAATTGCAAACAACGCAACGATACCAATTAAAAAAAGAAGATCGCCTAAAAAGCCGAAAGGCAACAGATACCCTTTTCAAGCAAGGACAAAGTTTCTCCAATTTTCCGTTCAGGGTTTTATGGCTTTCTCCAAATGATGGTGATGGATTAAAAGTTGGTTTTTCTGCGAGTTCAAAAAATTTTAAGAAAGCGGTTGATAGAAACAGAATTAAAAGATTAATGAGAGAAGCATATCGCCTACAAAAAAAAGATTTACAAATGCATCTGTTGTCTAAACAAAAATCCCTGCGTTTGTTCCTCATCTTTACTGGTAAGGAACTACCGGATTATGAAGTAATATTTGAGAAGACAGGCGCCGTTTTAAAAAGAATATTAAAACTGGTGAATGAAGACGTTTAATAAAATATTGAGTTGGCCATTTATAATCCTTATAAGATTTTATCAGATCGCTATCTCTCCTTGGCTTGGCAAATCTAAGTGTAGATACACACCTACCTGTTCACAATACGGCTTGGAAGCCTTTAAAAAACACGGTCCTTTTAAAGGCTTTTGGCTCACCTTAAAAAGAGTAATAAGTTGTAATCCTTGGGGTGGGCATGGCTTTGATCCTGTACCTTGAATATTGTTTCCTTTACGCAAGTAATCAAATAAAAAGAGGCTGTCTCATAAGTAGACGGCCTCTTTTTTATTTTCAGAAAATTGGTATGGTTTTTCCACATCGTGGATGTATAACTAAAGAGCTTGTTTTTTGCAGCAGGTTTTACTTACTTTTTGTCTTTACTGTATGGCAAAAGGACCCGTATTAAAACCCGTATTTAAAGCATACCACCATCGACAGGGGATGT
>JANXTN010000167.1 GCA_025352435.1 Ferruginibacter sp.
TTAAATTTAGAAAGATGCATGTTATTGTCCCACATTTCGTGAATCAATTGTGGCTCGTTTCCATGCACTTCATCAAACAAAAAAGTAGTGGACGATGCAAAAGTTAATTTGCCTGTTGGGCTTTTTGCGGTAGACGATAGCAAACTTAATTTGGTGTGAGGTCTGTCAATTTCATTGTAATAATTCTGTACATCCTTTAAAGCATCTGGCGCTTCCATCACACTTGCGGGAATAACTTCTATATTCTTTTTTGCTGTTATAGCCACATCTACCAACACTGTGTAAGGCAAATTTCGTAAAGCATAATAGGTATAAGAAATACTTGCTTTGTCTCTATAATCGAAGGTGGTGGTAATACTTGCATGCTTCATATCGAGCACCTGTTTCATATTTATGGCATCCGCATTGCCTAAACGGTTGCCATCGATATCCATGTACATATTTACAAGGTTAAAACTTTGTAGAAAATTACTAACCCTGCCCCGACCATACTGATCATAAGCACCGTTCAGTACTACATCTTTACATTTAAAAAGATTGGGAGAAGACACAATACCAATTACACCATTGGCCACTGTAACACCATAATAATCTTTGGGATCTATTTTATCTGCTGTTATTTTCCATACATCAGTTTTTTGAGAAAAGGAAAAAAAAGAAATCAAAAACAAGTTTATTATACAAAATATTTTTCTCATGTAGGTTAATTTTTAAAATGCTTAAATATAAATTATAAAGATCGATTTACATGCTTAGTAACGGATAATTATTATTTTAAAACCTGTTTGAATTACTTTGCAGTATTATTAATATTTTATGAGTAAACTGTTATTGTGGGGGTTCATTTTTGTCGCAGCTATTTCTGCCGGCATTTATTTTTTATTTCCTGCAAAGGTTCATTTTAGAAAAACGATGTATGTGGAGGCTGCTCCCAACAGTGCGGCTCGTTTTGTGTTAGATCAAAAAGCCTGGAACCAATGGTGGCCTGCAAGTACAATAAATAAAAATGACAGTATTTTCCCCTATAAAAATTTTGAATATGCTGTAAACTGGAAAATGATTTCAGGCGACAGTGTCTTAATTAAATCAAAGGATGGATATGTGAGGTCATTAATCAATTTATTACCCATCAATAAAGATTCTGTGGGCATTCAGTGGGAAGGGGAATCACAAGCCGAAACCAATTTTTTAAAGCGAATACAAAATTATTTTACACAAAAAGAATTACAGAACAATTCAGCCGAAGTATTTACCGCATTAAAAAACTTTTTAGAAAAAGATGATAAAGTTTATGGTATTAAAATAGAGCACAAAATGGTAGTAGACACATTGCTCCTTTCTACAAAAAAAATATTTAAAACATACCCTAGTACAGAACAGGTGTATGAAATGGTGAATGACTTAAAAAAATACATGAGCAGCAATGCAGTGTTACCAACAAATCCCCCCATGTTGCATGTGGTGCAGGATAGCAGCGTGTTCAAAACGATGGTGGCCATTCCTATTAATAAAGAAATAAAAAACACGGACCGTTTTGTAATTAAGAAAATGGTTGCCGGTAAAATTTTAATCTCTCAGATTGATGGAGGCTCTGCAAGTGCTGAGGCAGCTATTAAAAAAATAGAATTGTATATGGATGATTACCATTTGCTCTCTCCTGCTATTTCTTATCAATCTTTAATTACAGACAGAACACAGGAAAAAGACAGTTCCAAATGGGTAACAAAAGTTTACTACCCCATTATGTAGATTTTATTGCACCCGATTTTTGAATTTTATAACCAGAACGCTATCACTGTTTCTTGCCACAACATAAGCCTGCTGTTTACCAATCATTATTGGTTTTATGTGGCGGATCTGTCCTTTTATTTGCAGCCCATTTAACGTTTCGCAGCTGAAATTACCATTGCCTTGGTTTATCAATATTGTACCGTAATCTGCATCGTACCTGCCCATTTCAATATTATTGTCATAAAAATTTCCACCAATAAATATATCGGGCAGGGCATCATTATTTGCATTCACAACCACTGCATCTTTAAATGAAGAAAATTGTGCAGCCATTGGTAAAGCTTTTGTCTCAAACTGTAAATTGCCTTTATTAATAAGTATGGCATTAGAAAAATAGTCTGCACTAAACACAGCAGCTTCATCAAGTTTATTTTGAGTAAACAAATCCTTTAAACTTGC
This sequence comes from Ferruginibacter sp., assembly GCA_025352435.1. GTDB lineage: Bacteria > Bacteroidota > Bacteroidia > Chitinophagales > Chitinophagaceae > Ferruginibacter. Next base: position 2,191 of record JANXTN010000167.1, read on the forward strand.
TTTTGCAAAATCTTCCGCATATAAATATTTCTTTTTCATGATGGAGGGCATTTGCTTTTCCAACTCAGCCTTGTTTGCGAAAGGAATTTCTTTGCCATTTGAAAAATAAGTGAGCAACTGTTCTTTCTTCCCATTGCCATCAAAGTCATTGTAGTACATTTTTACCGGCTCTTTTTCGGAAGCCTTTAAGCGGCTGTTTGTACCAAGATTTCCTACAATCAGATCTATATCACCGTCATTGTCTACATCTACAGGTAACATAAAATTCCACCAGCCTCTTTTATCCGACAAAACTGTTTTTATAAATTTATTTTTGTTATTAATAAAAGCTGTGATTCCACCCCATTCCTGCGCCAGCAATAAATCTTTGTCGCCGTCCTTGTCAATATCAAACCACAACGCCTGGGTTACAAAACCAATTTTAGATAAGCCCGGTGCATATTGGTCAGTAACATTTTTAAATTTTCCTGTTTTGTCGTTTAACAGTAAATACGATTGTGGTACCTGTCCATACTCAAAAGGCATAGCCCTTGCTCCTATAAAAAGATCTACAAAACCATCTCCATTAAAATCATAGGGAACAACACAAGAGGCCGTTAAATAAAGGTCACCAAAAGCATTTTCCAATTTTGTAAAATTTGCTTTACCATCATTTAAATATACCCTTGGTGTATTATGGAAATCATTTCCATAAAATTCATTGCCGCCGCTGGCGATTACAATGTCAATATTCCCATCATTGTTTACGTCAGTAAAACAGGCATCTGTATTTTCGTATGAGCTGTCTTTATCTAAAATTGGTTGGAAGCTTTTTATAAACTTGCCATTTTTTTGCTGTAGAAAAACAGCTGCTTTTTTATCACGGCTGCTGCCAATGAAAATGTCTTCCAGTCCATCCTTGTTTAAATCGCCAACTGCCAATGCCGGACCTTCTGTTGAAAACATTCTTGGTATTAAAGATTCCCTGTCAAACTCGACAAAATGATTTTCCTCGTGCAGGTATTGCAGGTTTACATCTTTCGTGATATCTACCATTGGACTTGCAACATTTTTTATCCTGTCTGTTAGCCGGGTATAATCATACTTTGGTAATCCTTTTTTATATTCAAAATTCAAAATCTTAATACTGTCTGCCAATTTCCCTATATTTTCGTAACTATTGTCCGGCCAAACAATTAATACAGAATCAATATTAGTATTCACCATCCCTACAATAACAGGCGTTTCCATACTGCTTAAAAAACCCCGTACAGGAAATTTTTCATAAGTACGTACTTCTGTTTTGTTTGCATATACAATTATTTTAGAGCCAATCGCATGTACATTTTGTGTGGTTCCTTTTAGATTTATTGTAACAGAAGACTGCGTATTTTTTTTGCTTTGCGTGTTTTCATACAGCAAGGCAGAACCATTAATATTGCTCGTTACAATATCTTGATCACCGTCATTATCCAGGTCTGCATACACACTACCGTTGGAAAACGTAAGCGGATTGTTTTCAATGCGATTTTCTTCATCGGTAAAAGTGAGATTGCCGTTGTTTTTGTAAAATTTGTTTGGCAGTTTTATTTCAGGGAATTTATTTATTAATGCGAGGTCTTTATCATCCACATTGTTCTCATGTATTTTTTGTTGCACCTCGCCGTTGGAAATGAAATTGATATAATCAATATCATTCATTCGCTTTGGAATGCCGTTGGAAATAAAAAGATCTTTCAGCCCATCATTATCAAAATCTGTAAACAATGCTGCCCATGACCAATCGGTTGCTGCTACTCCTGCATATAAACCTACTTCGCTAAACAGTCCATTGCCTCTGTTATATTGCAAATTATTTCGGGTGTATTGGTGAGAGTATCCACTTGCTATTTTAAAATTAAAAATATCATATGCATCTTCTCCTAAAGACCTTTTTAGAATATAAGGATCAGCGGGAAGCATATCCATAGAAATGATTTCCGGGAAAGCATCGTTGTTTATATCAGCAACGTCTACGCCCATGGAGTACTGGCTGGTGTGCATCATACGTTGCTCGCCTTCTTCTTTAAAAGTTCCGTCTTTTTGATTGATATACAGGTAATCATTTTCATGAAAATCGTTGCCAATATAAATATCAGGATAACCATCAAGGTTTATATCTGCTATGCAAACTCCGAGGCCATAACCAATAGCGGTACTTTGTATGCCGGTTTCTTTTGTAACTTCTGTAAAGTGCCCGTTACCATCATTTCTGTAAATTCTGTCACCCGATAAATCACTGTATGTACCAAGAAATTCGGCTCTTGGTTTAAATGTTCCGTTTTGATGAACAGAATGATTTAATAAAAACATGTCGAGATCACCATCGTTGTCATAATCGAAAAAAGCTGCCTGTGTACTAAATCCGGAAAAATCCAATCCATATTGTTGTGCCTCATCTTTGTAAAAAGGCACGCCGTCTTTATCAATGCCTTTACAAATAAGTAACTGGTTTTTACTGTTCAGTGTTTCATATTTACCTACCCTGCAAATATAAATATCCAGCAGCCCATCGTTGTTAATATCAACTACAGATATGCCCGTACTCCAACCGCCATCATCAGGTATTCCGGCTTCTTTTGTAACATCTTTAAAATGTAATTCTCCTTGGTTTAAATAAATTTTATTCTGATGCTGGTTAGATGCAAAAAACAAATCTATCTTCCCGTCATTATTAAAATCGCCCGCACCCACACCTCCACCATTATAAAAATACATGTACTTGAAAAGATTAAAATCTTTGTTGTACGAAAGGTTATTGCTAAAATCAAGGCCGGTCTTCGTGTTATCAAGCGTCACGAAAAGTGGAGGATCTTTTGGTTTGGATTTGCAACCCGTCATTAGCAAAGCAAAAAGCACATAACCAACCAACATTATATAAAAATTATTCTTCAGCATTATTTTTTGAATTGATACAAAACCGGATAATCGTTGTTACGAACAGCCAATAGATATTTTTTGTTACCACCCTGTATTGTTGTAATGTCTTTTATTTCGCCGGTAATATTTAACCCGGAAACAGTTGCGGGCAATACGGTAAAATCGGCTTGGCCATTGTTTATTAAAATGTCTCCAAAATTTGCATCTAACCGCCCAAATTGAGGAGGGAAACCAAATTTATTTCCACCAATAATCAGATCAGGTTTATTATCATGGTTTATATCAGTAACACAAATAGCGGTTACATTTGAAAGTTGAGCTCGTACCGGTAATTTTTTTATCGTAAAAGTTCCGTCCCCATTATTGATTGCCACAACAGAACTGCAATAATTAAATTTTTTCACTAAAGCTTTATCAATAATTTCTTTTCCAAATAATTGTTCAATTGATTTTGGAGCAAAATCACTATTTTTTAAAGTGTTCTTTTTTAAAAAAGGAAACTGTTCTGTAATGTCTTTTTTTAGAAATACAGGCATGTTTTTCTCAGCTATTGTTCTTGTAATAAACTGCTGTGTAGTTCCACTTCTTTCAAAATCCGTTAGCCATATTTTTACCGGATTTTTATCGTCAGGTTTTAAATAAAAATTCTCCCCTATGTTTCCGAAAATCAGGTCTTCTTTTCCATCAGCATTTAAATCGGCTGTTGTAACGGTTTGCCACAAACCATATAGTTCCGTAAGGTTTGTATTTTTTACTTCTACAAATTTTTTATTTTCATAAGAAAAGATTCTGGGTGTCATCCATTCACCCACTACAATTAATTCTTTCTTATTATCACCTACCACATTGGCCCATACAGCCCCAGTTACCATTCCTACAGTAGCAATATCACCCGTTAAATTGTTTGGAGCCTCAGTAAAATGGCCCATTCCATCATTTATGTATAGATAACTTTGCGGAGATACGCCATAGTGAAACGGAACACTCCTTGACCCGACAAAGAGATCTTCATCACCGTCGCCATCAAAATCATAAGCCACTGCTACTGCAATGTTCATGTTGTTGTTTGGAAAAGCTTTGGTGTCAATTTCAAAATTTCCTTTGCCATCATTTTTGTATAACCTGTGCTGCAGTTGTCTTTCATTAGGCTTTACGCTGTTTCCTCCTGCGCCTATAAATAAGTCCATATCCCCATCGCCATCACAATCAAAAAATGTAACAGCTACATCTTCAAAATCTGAGTATAATTTAAAAACAGGCTCCTCTTTTTTTACAAATCCTGTTTTCGTCTGTAGGTATAATTGCCCGGGCTGTCCTTTTGCACCGGCAATATAAATATCCTCCAAACCATCGCCGTTTACATCAGCTTTTGCAATATGCGGTCCTTCCTGCGAAAGTATTTCAGGTAAATTTCTTTCGACATAATAATCCACAAAATCATCCTCTTTATGTTTATCAAAATTATTTTTTAACGGAGTTAATAAAGTTTCTTTTGGAGATATTGGGTCAACATAAATTTCTCCCTTTTGCAACGGCTGGGATATCTGGTGCACAATATTTATTGCAGGGTTATCAACCTTTGTAAAAGTTCTGTCCGGCCAAATGATGAGCATAGAATCTACAACAGTATTTTTTCCTAGTCCGATAATCTGTTTATAATCTACCGATGACTGAAACCCACGTGCATTTATAATTTCCCTGTAATAAATATCGGTGCCTTTATAAATTTTTATTTTACTGCCTACGGCAAAAGTGTTTTTGTCCTTCCCTTTTAAATTTATTCCTATGTAATTATTTCTATTTTGCTGCCTGCTGTTATTTTGATAAACAAATGCGGGTTGGTTTTCATTGTTTATCACTATATCAAGATCGCCATCATTATCCAGATCACCATAGGCAATACTATTGCTAAAACTGGGTTTGCTAAATCCCCATTTATTGCCCACATCAGTAAATTGAAAGTGGCCATTATTTTTAAATACTCGGTTGGGTAACGGCGTAACAGGCAATCGTTTCAGCAATTCCTCTATTTCTTCTTTTCTTCCTGTTTGCTGTATCTGTTTATACATGTCATTGTATAAAAAATCCAGAAAATCTAAATTGCCAAGGTCTTTGTTTATACCATTGCAAATAAATACATCATTCAGTCCATCATTGTCTGCATCAAACATCAATGCGCCCCAACTCCAGTCTGTGGATGACATACCTGTATAATTTGCAGCTTCTGAAAAAGTTCCATTCTTATTATTTATCTGCAGAGCATTTTTTACAAATTGATGGTAAAGTCCTGCTTTTTGTTTGCTTTTGTACAAATCGTAATTATCAAAAGTGCCTGTAGTTTTTAAACGATAATCATCTTCAGGCCGCATATCTGTTGTAAATATTTCCGGATAACCATCGTTGTTTAAATCAGCAAGATCGCTGCTCATAGATGACATGCTTGTTTGCTGCACACACTCTTCCAGCATGTCTTTAAAAGTTCCGTTTTTTTGGTTTATGTACAAATAATCTTTTTCAATAAAATCGTTACCTACATAAATATCCGGATAACCATCATTGTTTACATCGCCTACAGAAACTCCCAAACCAAAACTTAATAACCCCGAATGCAGGCCCGCTTCTTTTGTAACTTCTTCAAAATGCCCATTATTGTTTTTATACAAATGGTTACCTCCGCCTTTTAAATTATCCGCCACATTCCATTTGGAAATATCAGCATCTCGCATGTTTGCATAATTAAGAGAACCAAATGGAACAGGGCTATTGTTGATGATGATGCAATCTAAATCACCGTCCATGTCGTAATCAAAAAAGGATGCCTGTGTACAATAACCGGAAACATCTAACCCGTATGCTGCGGCAGATTCTGTAAAACTCAGGTTATGGTTATTAATGTATAATTTATTTTTTCTGTTGCCATCATTTATATGCCCTGAATTACAGATGTACATATCAAGCCAGCCATCTCCATTAATATCTACCATTGTTACACCGGTGCTCCACATGCTATCCTGTTTCATACCTGATGATGCAGAAATATCTTCAAATTTCATATCCCCTTTATTTAGGAATAATTTATTGTTACCCATGTTACTGGTAAGTATCACATCTGCAAGCCCATCATTATTTATATCACCGATGGCCACGCCACCACCATTATAAAAGTTTCGGTAATCAAAACTGTTGTCTTTTTTAGAGTCAACAACAGTGTTGGTAAAGTTTATTCCGCTATTCTCAATCAGAGTAAACAGTGGTCCGTCTCCAGCAACTTTTTGTTTGCATGAGAAATTAATCATCAGTAAAAATGAAGCAGCAAAGTATAAAACTGTTACGTTGTTTTTATTTTTATTGAGATAATGAATTTTCAAATCGAAATATAGATGAGGTAGCTAAAAATTATTTGGTTTGTTTGTACAACACAGGTGCTTTATCATTTTGTGTAATAATAAAATAAAGCTGGTCTTTTCCTTTTATTTGTTTAATGTCTTTTATTTGTCCCGTCAAATTAATACCTGATGCAGATGGATTCATCCATTCAAAAACATTGTTGCCTTTATTAATCATAATGTCTCCAAAGCTTGCATCTAATCGCCCAAACTGTGGGGGAAAATTAAAATTATTTCCACCTGCAATTATATCAGGTTTGCCATCATTGTTGACATCTGTAACTTGTATAGCATTCACTGATGAAAGTTGAAGCCTCACGGGTAATTTCTGAATAACAAAATTTCCTTTTCCATCATTTATGGCAATGATTGAGCTGCTGTAATTAAAAGTTTTTACAACAGCTTTATCCAACAACTCTTTTTTAAATAACTGTTGAATTGTTTTCGTTGCATAATCTGCATGCTTCAGATTTTGTTTTTTAAGCCCCGGAAACTGATCTGTTAACTCTTTTTTGAGAAAGACTGGCTTGTCGGTTCCATCAATTGTATAAGTAAGTACTTTATCTATAGTAGCATTTTGATTAAAGTCGCCTATCCAAAGCTTCACCGGCTTCACAGCATCAGGATGCAGATAGAAATTTTCACCAACGTTTCCAAAAATTAAGTCCTGTTTGCCATCTCCGTTTATATCCGCTACTGCTACCGTCTGCCATAAACCAAACAAAGAATTAAGAACCGTTTTATTTTCAATAAAATGATCGCCGTTAAAGGAATAAATATGCGGCGGCATCCATTCCCCGGTTACTATCAATTTTTTTCTTGTGTCGCCCAACACATCTGCCCATACCGCTCCTGTAATCATTCCAAGATGAGAAATATCAGGATTTTTTGTTGCTGCTATATCTTTAAAATGACCCTTACCATCATTTACATATAAATAGCTTTGAGGCGTAACTCCATATTGCCTCGGTACATTCCTTCCTCCTACAAACAAGTCTTCATAACCATCGTTATTGAAATCGTAAGCTGCCACCGCACCAATGTTCATGTCGTTCGATTCAAATGCAGCAACATCAATTACAAAATTTCCTTTGCCATCATTTTTATATAAACGATTTTGTAACTCCCTGCTTCCGGGCTGACTTTTATTGCCGCCTGAACCAATAAAAAGATCCATATCGCCATCGTGATCCGCATCAAAAAACAAAACAGCATTGTCTTCAAAATCCGCAAATTGTTTAAAGCCGGGCTCATCTTTTTTTACAAAAGTTCCATTGCTTTGCTGAATATAAATTTGACCGGGATGTAGAGCTGTACCTCCAACATACACATCATCTAAACCATCTCCATTTACATCTGCAACTGCTGTTTTTGGTCCTTCACGGGAAAGCATTTCAGGGATATTCCTTTCATAATAAAAATCCACATTATCATCTTCCACATGCTTATCAAAATTACTCGGGAGTATCGTAAATAAAGTAGGAGCCAGAGGCACAAAAATAACATCCGAAACATTTTGAATGCCTGCAGCAGGTTGCCGCAACACAAAAACAGAATCCATTGCAGGCTTGTAAAATACCGAGGTTTTTCGGTTAGGCCAGGTAACAATTAAAGAATCAATTTTTGTTCTTTTACCCAATCCTATTATCTGTTTATAATCTACAGATGATTGAAAACCGCGGCTTGGAATAATGTCTCTGCTCAGAATTTCATTACCAACATACACATTTATTTTACTTCCAATGGCAAAAGTATTTTTATCATTTCCTATCAATTTAATTCCTATAAAATGATTTTTATTTATTTCTCTGCTATTGTTTTTATAAACAAACGCCGGCCCGTTGATGTTGTTTACTATCAGGTCTAAGTCGCCATCATTATCCAGATCTCCGTAAGCAGTACCATTGCTAAATGATGGCTGTGTAAACCCCCATTTATCTCCTGCATCTTCAAATTGTAAATTGCCCTTGTTTCTAAATACTTTATTTTTCTTGGGATTTTCAGGAATGTTTTTCAGCACTTCATCTACACTCTCCTTTCTTCCGGTAAGGATCATTTTTTGCATCACATCATTTGCAAAAAAATCCATGAAATCCAAATTTGTTACGTCTCTGTTTACACCGTTGCTTACATACAAATCATTAAAGCCGTCATTGTCTGCATCAAAGAAAACTGCACCCCAGCTCCAGTCTGTTGCCGAGACACCGCTGAAATTAGCAATATCTGAAAACGTTCCGTTTTTATTATTCAACTGCAAACAGTTTTTCATGTACTGGTTGTAAAAGCCGGATTTTACTTTGCTGCTGTACAGATCTACATTATCAAAAGCGCCCAGCGTTTTTAATCTGTAATCATCTTCAGGCAACATATCCGTCGTGAAAATTTCCGGGTATCCATCATTGTTTATGTCGCCCATATCAGCACCCATAGAAGAAAAACTTGTATGCTGTACACAGTTCTCTGTGTCGTCTTTAAAGGTTCCGTTTTTTTGATTGATGTACAGGTAATCTCTTTCGTAAGAATCGTTGGATACATAAATATCAGGATAGCCATCGCCATTAATATCGCCGATTGATGCTCCTAAACCAAAACTTATCAAACTACCATGTATGCCTGCCTGTTGGGTAACTTCTTTAAAGTGACCATTGTCGTTTCTATATAAATGGTCGCCGCCACCTTTTAAAAATGCAGGTACACTCCAGGCAGAATCTATCAAATCCCGTCTGTTTGAATTATTTAAAGTATTTACCGGCATAGGGCTGTTGTTTATCATAAAACAATCCAAATCCCCATCATTATCATAATCGAAAAAAGATGCCTGTGTGCAGTACGCACTAATATCTAAGCCATATTGCTTTGCACTTTCCGTAAAGGTTACAGTTGAAACTCCGTTTAAAGTAGTAGTGTGGTTGTTGATGTATAACTTATTTCTTCTATTGCCATTGGTCATATGCCCGGAGTTGCATACGTAAATATCTAACCAGCCATCATTATTAATATCTACAAAAGTTACACCCGTACTCCACATGCTATCTTGTTGCATTCCACTCGACAAAGAGATATCATCAAACTTCATCCCTCCTTTATTTAGATACAGTTTATTTTCTCCCATATTGCTTGTCAGCATTACATCTGCAAGGCCATCATTGTTTATATCTCCTATCGCCACACCTCCACCATTATAAAAATTACGAAATAAGAAACTGTTTTCCAGCGGACCATCAACAACTTTATTATTGAATTGGATACCCGTATTCTCTTGTAATTCA
>JANXTN010000030.1 GCA_025352435.1 Ferruginibacter sp.
TAGCTGCAATCTTAATATAGGTTGCAGTTTTTTATTTATGGAATATGTACAAATATCTTTTGAAAGGATTAATGAAGCCCGGAAAGAAATGCTGATTGCAATGTTAGCAGATTCAGGTTTTGATGGATTTGAAGAAGAGGAAAAAAATCTTAAAGCTTTTATTCCGTTTACACAGTTTGATGAAATAATACTTAAAACTATAATTGAGATTTATAATGTTAATTATTCAAAATCAATTATTAAAGAGGAAAATTGGAATGAAAAATGGGAGTCCAATTTTGAGCCTGTTGCGGTAAATCATCCTGTCACAAACGAGCCTTTTGCATTTATTAGGGCAGATTTTCACAAACCGAATCCGGCTTTCTTACACGATATTTCGATCACACCAAAAATGAGTTTTGGTACTGGGCACCATGCTACAACCCACTTAATGGTGGCTCATATGAGTGAGATAGATTTTATAAATAAATTGGTAATAGATTTTGGAACTGGTACTGGCCTACTTGCCATTTTAGCAGAGAAACTTGGAGCAAATAAAATAATTGGAATTGATAATGATGAATGGAGTATAAAAAATGCCAAAGAGAACATTGAAGTAAACAACTGTCATCACATTAAAATTGAACGAGCAGAAACAATAACCGGCGGACTGAAGGCGGATATCATTTTAGCCAATATCAATTTAAACGTAATTAAAGGGAACATCAAAGCAATAACTGCAGCCGGAGCAGGTAATGCTGTCTTTTTATTTAGTGGCATAATGCTCCATGATCAGCATAAAATAGAAAATATTTTAAACGAGGCTAAACTCAAGATCGAAAAAACCACTGTAAAAGATGGATGGCTATTGATCAATGCAAATAACGATTTATGAAAAATATATTAACTCAGTTTTTCAAATCAAATCAATAATGCATATGCTATTTGATTAGGATAAGTGTGGATTACTTTTATCATTTTTATCAACCGACGACAACAAATTTATTTTATATTTGTTTTCTCAATTAATTAAAATTCAAGGATGAAAGAATTGTTTCTCATAATTTGTGCATACATGATCGGTTCAATTCCGACTGCCCTCATAATTAGTAGAAAGTTTTTTGGAATAGATATAAGAGAATATGGAAGTGGTAACATGGGCGCTACAAATACCTTCAGGGTGTTAGGTTCACGTTATGGAACTATTGTAATGGTTTGTGATATTTTAAAAGGCATGGCAGCGGTGGCTTTATATAATTTTCTTCCATATTACCTGCATCAAGGTAGTGGACTTGAAAGGACGAATTTTATGATTGGTCTTGGCTTGTCGGCTGTACTTGGTCATGTCTTTCCTTTATGGGCAGAGTTTAAAGGTGGCAAAGGAGTAGCAACTCTTTTCGGAATGATACTAGCGATTCAACCTGTGGTTGCGGGTAGCTGCGTTGTAGTTTTTTTAGTTGTACTTTATCTTACAAGATTCGTGTCTCTTAGTTCAATATTGGCAGGACTCATGCTTCCAGTTTCTGTATTGTGGATATGGAACGAGCATGAAGTGCTTTATCGAGTATTTGCATTATTTGTCGCATTGCTAATAATACTTACCCATCAAAAAAATATAGGTAAATTATTACGTGGTGTAGAAAGCAGAATACCTATTCTTAAGTACCGTGATAAGCGAAAAAATCGCCAAAAATAAATCGTCGGTTTATCTTGTAAAAAATTGGTACGGGTATTGTTAATTGCTAAGCGAATTTAAAACCCTAATAATGAAAAATCTATTTTTACTTTTCTCTGTAACAATAATGATGGCCGCCTGTACAACAAATGCTGTAACAGGAAGAAAACAATTAAGCCTGGTTCCTGAAGAGCAGCTACAAGCTGATGCAGTAGAACAATATCAAACATTTCTATCGCAAAGCAAAGTTGTAAGCAGTTCCAATAACCGTGATGCTGAAATGGTTAAAAGGGTAGGGTCTCGTATAGCAAATGCTATAACAGCTTACTACAACAACCAAAATAAAGGCGATGTTTTAAGCGGTTATAAGTGGGAGTTTAATTTAATAGACAGTAAAGAAGCTAATGCATGGTGCATGCCCGGTGGTAAAGTAGTTGTTTACACAGGTTTGCTACCTATTACTCAAAATGAAGCAGCACTTGCAGTAGTGTTGGGTCATGAAATTACCCATGCGGTTGCAAAGCATAGCAATGAGGCTATAAGTAAGCAATATCTTTTACAAGGATTAGGAGGAATAGTTGGTTCTTCTATTGGTAACCAACAAAAGGCAGCTGTGTTTAATAATGTATTTGGTTTGGGTTCCGGCGTTTATGGCTTAAAAAACTCAAGAAATAATGAATATGAAGCTGACCATTTTGGTTTAATTTTTACTGCAATGGCTGGATACAATCCTAATGAAGCAATAACATTTTGGAATAGAATGGCTGCAGCGAAAGGAGAAGGTGGTGCGCCACCGGAGTTCCTTTCAACTCACCCTTCAGATGCTAACCGTATCAGCAGATTGCAAGGATATATGCCTGAAGCATTAAGTTACTACAAACCTGTAAAAAGATAAATTGTTCAAATAAAAAACTCCTCGAAACTGAGGAGTTTTTTATTTGAATATTACTGTACCTAGTTGTTTTGTTATTTGTTGTTCTTCCAGTTTTAGTTCTACATGCGTTTTTAAAAATAAAAACTGATCTGCCTCATCGGTTGCAAGTTCCAGCTCTTTTTGGTTTTCATCAATAAGTTTTTTGATTTTCCGGAGTTTAAAATATGCAAGCGTAGAAATTACTTCTTCTTTAAATAGATCGTCACGGGTTAAAATTTCACCTTCTATATGTTCTTTCCACCTTGCACTTATTTCTGTTTGTGTGTCCATTAAACTTATCACTATTCTGCTGATGGCCTCATCTTCAAAATATAAAAAATTATTTTTTGTTGGATTTTCACCTAAACTGTACAGGTTCCTATAACTCTCTATGATCTGCACTAATACAGAATTTTCAATCATGGACACTAAATCATTGTCATCCATTTGCTCAAAAATATATTCGGCAACAGTTGCTTCGTCATCCCATTTTTTTAAACCAAATTCCAATAAACTTCTTACAATTGCCCGCTCTTGAAATTCATCTTTATTTAAAAGGACATCTAACTTTTCATTCTCAGTTTTGGCATCTTGAACTACTTCTTGATCCGGACTTTTTTCCGGTATATTGTTTTGATCTCTGTTCTCTTCCTTCTGGATCTTTTCTCGAATAAATTTATTTACGAGATCATTTAATCCTGCTTCATCAATTTTTAGCATGGCAGAAACCTGCTGGATATAATCCTGCCGCTTTGTAAAATGTTCGGCCTTTGTAATTTTTGAAATCGTTTCAGCTATTCTGTTTACCAGCGCAGATTTTTTTACAGAATCGCTGCCTGCTTCTTTCAGCGATAACCCTAATTGAAAGATTACAAAATCTTTTTTATTGGCGTTAATAAACTCTATAAAAGCAGAAGGCCCTATTTTATTAACGTAACTATCAGGATCTTCATTGTCGGGGATAAGTACAAGTTTTACATCTAACCCTTCCTCAAGCGCAAGATCCATTCCTCTCACCGCTGCCTTAATACCCGCACCATCTCCATCGTAAATAATGGTAAGGTTATTAGTATATTTTTTTACGAGACGAAGTTGGTCAGGCGTAAGAGATGTACCGCCACTCGCTACAACATTTTCAACACCGGCTTGGTGCAGACTCACTACATCAGTGTACCCTTCTACAAGCAGGCATTCATCTGCTTTATCAAT
>JANXTN010000180.1 GCA_025352435.1 Ferruginibacter sp.
TCTGTCGCAAGTCTTTTTGATACAGAGTAGTAGGAGCGAGGGTCTTCAGGTTCCACATTCGTTGGGCACACAATCACTTCTGCACCTACCGCTTTTAAAATATCAGCCTTCTCTTTTGATTGTTTATCAGTCGTTGTGAAAATACATTTGTAACCTTTTATACAAGCAGCTAAAGCAAGTCCCATTCCGGTGTTGCCACTTGTGCCTTCAATGATGGTTCCGCCCGGTTTTATTTTACCTTCTTTCTCAGCTACCTCCAACATTTTCAATGCCATTCTATCTTTGATGGAATTACCGGGATTAAAGTATTCCACCTTTGCCAAAACAGTGCAAGGCAGGTCTTTTGTAATTTTATTTATTTTAATGAGCGGTGTATTGCCTATAGTTTCCAAGATATTATTAAGCCACATATTTCTTCTTTTATGGTGAAGTTAAGCATATAATTTAGAGGATTTTTTTAACGAACGTTGGTAGACGAAATACTAAGAAAATTACTTCCAACGCTTACGTTTTTTCTTTTTAAGTTAATTCATATTTGTACAAGAAGTTTTACCCAGTATTCCAAAATATCCTGATTGAAAATACCGAGTATCCTAGTGAAAACCGATAAGAAAAAATAACCTTACTGTTTTCCTAAAAATTTAGAAAGCCCCTTTTTAGGGGCTTTCATTATAGTATCAATTTTATTTAATTACTTCCAATGCTTTTCTTATAAAAGGATCATCTTCATTTATGCTTTCAAAATATCCTTCAGTTCTAAACAACTGGCGAGCAATAGATGATTTTAAAATCCTTTGAATTTCTGTTTTTTCTTTTTGCTGTATAGCTGATATTGATATGGAATCTTTGGCGGCAATCCCTTCAAAAAACTTCCACTGGTTTTCATTAATTGAATAAGAGCGTACAAAGGACATGGAGTTTTTATATAGTAGCAATTCCTGTTGGTGCGCCTTGTAATATTTGTAACCAAAATCTGCCAGTGTGCCCCGGCTGTAGATTCTGGCAATAGTTAAACTTATTTTTGAAGTATCTGCAGCCACAAAATAATCAGGAGAAATTCCACCGGCTGCATATAATTTTTTCCCTTTGCTTGATTTATAAATTTTTGTAGTATCATTTTTTACAGAATCGGCAGTACTCATTTCACCACTACTGTAACGGTTGTAAACTGCATTGTAATAAGATTTTGTACCGTCCTTGTAACTGCGTTGTATACTTCTGCCGATAGGTGTATAATAACGTGCAACTGTGAGGCGCAGCGCTGCACCATTTTGTAAATCGTATTGTTCCTGCACCAATCCTTTTCCAAAACTTCTTCTTCCCACAATTGTTGCTCTGTCCCAATCCTGCAGAGCTCCCATTAAAACTTCGCTTGCGCTTGCAGAGCCTTCATCAGCCAATATCACAAGCTTGCCCTGCTCAAATTGTCCTTCTCTTCTGCAACGAAATTCTTTTTTAGGAGCATGTAATCCTTCCGTGTAAGTGATCAATTTATCTCCGGGTAAAAATTCATCTGCAATTTCTGTAGCTTCGTCTAGCACTCCGCCACCATTGCCTCTTAGGTCAAGCACAAGTGCTTTCATACCCGCTTTTTTTAAAGTAAGCAGACTGTTCATAAACTCTTTATAGGTTTGAGAACTAAACTTATTTAATTTGATATATCCGTTTACACTGTCCAACATATAAGCTACATCTACTGAGACGATTGGTATATTTCCTCGGCCAACTTCTATTATGAGCTGCTTTCCATTCCTAAGCATAGTAAGTTTCACAGTAGATTGTTCAGGTCCTCGCAATATATTTCTTATTCTGTCAGTAGTAATTTTTCTGCCGGAAATTAAGCTGTCGCCCGCTTTCAGCATAATGTCTCCGGTTTTTATTCCTGCTTTGTCTGACGGCCCGCCTGCAAGAACATTTATCACATTTAAGCTATCGTTCAGCATGTTAAATTCAATGCCTATTCCATAAAAGCTGCCTTTTATTTCTTCATTTATCTCTTCTAAATCTTGAGGTGGAATGTAAGTGGAGTGAGGATCAAGCTTGCTTAAAATAGCCTGTATGGCTGTATCCGTGAGAGTTTTAGCATTAACGCTATCAACATAGCGGGTATTAAGTAAATTTATTATTTCCTGAATCGATGTAGGTTTATCTACAGCAAAAAAACTTTTACCGGGTATGGCATCCCTCATTTTATAACCCAATAACATTCCCATAATCATCACTATACTAAAAAGAAGAGGCAACCAGATTTTTAAATTTTTATACATTCTTACTTTTATTTCCGCAACATCTATTTGTAGCTGCTTTTTTAATTTTGGCGAAGGTAATTTTTAATATAATGTATGGTGCTATTGTTTTAACTTGTTTTCCTTAACCAGTAAACATGCGTTCTATTCTTATTGCAGACAGCGGCTCCACAAAAACCCAATGGTGCCTCTTAAGCGGAGATAAAAAGAAAATGATTTCCACTCAGGGTATCAGTCCTTATTTTTTAAATGACGATTCTTTAGGTAAGATATTATCAGAAGAACTATTGCCTAAAATGGGGGAAATTATTATTGACGAAATTTATTATTATGGCACAGGTTGTAGCAACCCAGAGAATATTTCTTTGGTAAAAAGAGGTTTAAAAAAGTTGTATAAAAATGCAATAGTTAAGGTAGACCATGATTTGCTTGGAGCGGCAAAAGCACTCTGCGGCAATGAAAAAGGCATTGCGTGTATTTTAGGAACGGGTTCTAATTCTTGTTATTATAACGGTAAAAAGATTGTGAAGAATAGCCCAGGACTCGGGTTTATTTTGGGTGATGAAGGTAGCGGCACACATTTAGGAAAAAAAGTTTTGCAGTATTACCTGTATAACACTTTTGATGCGGAACTAATGGATAAGTTTAAAGATAAGTATCCTCAATCAACCTCTGAAATATTAGACAGTGTTTATAAATCTCCTTTACCCAACCGCTACCTTGCTCAGTTTGTCCCTTTTTTAATAGAAAATCGAAAGCATTTTATGATTGAAAATATTATTGAAGACAGTATTAATGATTTCTTTTTTAATCACATATACAAGTACAGAGAAAGCTGGAGTCTGCCTATTAATTTTGTTGGAAGTGTGGCTTTTGGTTTTAAAGATACATTGGCTAGTATGTGCATAGAATATGAATTAAAATTAGGAAACGTTATACAAAGCCCGATGGAAGGACTAATAAAATACCACCAAAATAATTAAAGCTGTCTTTCAAAATATTTTTTTTTGTTATGTATAACAGTGCTAAATTGTAGTTCA
Organism: Ferruginibacter sp.; assembly: GCA_025352435.1. GTDB lineage: Bacteria > Bacteroidota > Bacteroidia > Chitinophagales > Chitinophagaceae > Ferruginibacter. Next base: position 3,287 of record JANXTN010000180.1, read on the forward strand.
CCTTCAAACATTAAAACCTAGGATATGAACTTTAAAATTTTACTCACAACAGGTTTTATGGCCTTATCAATTGGGGCCATTGCACAAACGGACAATAAGGGTTACGCTATTACCGGTGATGGTAATAAAGATTTTATGTGGATGAATATTAGACAAATTGATTTGTCTACCGGGCAGGTAACGAAAACTGTTTTTCAGCGCAGCAAAACAAATTTCTCTATGTTGAATCTAGATTCAAAAAAATCTGTTGACCAGACAGCATTTGCAGACGGGAATATTTTTAATCCTTCACAATACCCAACATCAAGCTTTGTAGCCGCAGCAGCTTACGACAGAAGATCTGACAAACTCTTTTTCATACCAATGCGTATGGGAGAATTAAGATGGATGGATGCAAATGTAAAAAATGATGCCCCACAATTTTTTTCTGTAGCAATACCTGGTTATGTACCAAGTGCAGGTGGTGAGGAAGCAAACAATATTACGAGAATGGTACTTGCAAGCGATGGGAATGGTTATGCAGTAACCAATGATGGCAGCCATATGTACAGATTCACAACAGGTAAAAAACCATCCATTACTGACTTAGGGGCTTTGATAGATGCTGAAGAAAACAAAGGTTTATCTGTTCATAATAAATGCAGCAGCTGGGGTGGAGATATGGTCGCAGATGCTTTTGGAAAACTTTACATCATCTCAGCTACAAGAAACGTTTTTGTAGTAGACGCAAACTCTCGTATCACAACATTTAAAGGAACCATCACTGGATTGCCTGGCAACTATACCACAAATGGCGCTGCAGTTGATGCCGATGGAAACATCGTTCTAAGCAGTGCAACTGCTTTTGAAGGTTATTATAAAATGTCTATTGCAGACCTTGCAGCCAAAAAAATGGAAGGTTCAGATGTTATATACAACGCTTCAGATTTAGCATCCGGGAATTTACTTTTACAAAAAGAAGCTGATAAGGCAAAAAATGCTTCTTTGTCTAAATTAATTCTGACGAAAACAAATAGCGATCTTTCTCAAAGCAGCATTTTTCCAAATCCCGTGGTAAATAATATCTTTAATGTCTTACTTGACGGGAAAGAGAATGGGGCATATACTGTTATCGTTACTGACCTTGCAGGAAGAGCATTACAGTCTACAAAAGTAGGATTGGCAAAGGGGCAACAATCTCAGCAGATTGTTTTAAAAAATCGTCCGGTGAAAGGCACTTACATTGTAAAAGTTGTTGATGATAAAAACAATGAAATACTTTCTGACAAAGTGATAATTCTGTAATAAATATATTGGTTTATAAGTACGGGGCTGCCTTTTTAGGCAGCCCATTTTTTTGTAAAGAGATTTCTTTTGTTTACCTGAAATTCCACTCCTAACAATTCCAAGATTCCGTATTTAGAATAGCCTAAAATATTTATTGCAGGATATTTGTATTGTTGTTTTAAACAAAAATATTAATGCAGAACATTGAACCTTATTATAATTGGCGTCATTTATATACAGCCGAAGAAGACAGACGATCACCTTTCTTTGAAAGAACCTACAGTGAGTTTCAATACACACATTTAGTCTACAATTATTACATACATCCGCAATGGGATGAATTTGGATCCAGCACTTTGTATTTAAAAGTATTGTTTACAGACTATGATCTGCATTTTGCTATTATAGAGTTTTTAGGAGAATGGAACGATGCTATTGAAAATGATGTGATGACACTTAGAAGAAACATTACTGATCTTTTCTACAAACAGGGTATTTATAAATTCATTTTGATTGGTGAAAATGTTTTAAATTTTCATAGCAGCGACGACAGCTATTATGAAGAATGGCATGAACAGGTGGTTGATGACGGTGGCTGGATAGTTATTTTAAATTTACCTGAACAAAGTAAGCACGACTTTAAGAAAGCGAGAATAACAAATTACATGGAAATGTTTGAATTGCTTCAGTGGCGCACATTAAAACCAGACATAATATTTGCGTTAATTGACGAAGAAATGGGGAAAAGACTGAGCTAAGTTTTCCTGGTGGGTTCTACATCTACTTTTGCATATTCATATCGTTCTCCATCATTACAGGTATGGTACGAATCCAATCCTAAAGAGACGATACTTCCACTTTTTTTAATATCAAGGAAACCATCTGCCAATATATTTTTTTTGTCTACAAACACATCTTTTAAAGCGCCAATTACCAAAAATGTTCCATTGTCTTTTATGGGAATAATTTCAACCAATTCCAAAGCCATTTGAACCTTGCTTTCTGCCACAAAAGGAGCTTTAAAATTATTTTTGAAAACTGCTGTTAATCCTGTTGTATCAAACTCATTTACACCTGCTATATATTTGGCACTTGTTTGATGAGCCTTTTCAATAAAGGAAGAGGAAATATGATTAATGGTATACTGTTGAATTGCTTGTATGTTGCCTATTGAATGCGAACCGGCAGCAAGAGGCCGATTGATAAATCCTATCAAAGCGGGGTCTGCACCTAAGTGAACGATGTTGCTGAATATTGCAAGATTTGGCTGTGCATTTTGATTGATAGTTCCAATTAAACTAACTGGTTTAAAACCCGATAAACAGTTAATGAAATTACCTCTGTAAAATCTGTCCCATTCTTTTATTTCGTTTATAGAAATGTGATTCATTTCAATTTTTTAATCAAAGTTCTTTACAAAATTTAGTTATACAGAAACATTTAAAATAAAATTTAAAAACTTGTTAATCACTGACGTACTTTTGTAGCACAAATTTTCTCAAAAATATTCGTTTTATGACTTGGAAACTTTTTTTCACTTCTTCCATAGGAAAGAAATTTTTAATGGGTGCAACAGGGTTATTTCTAATTACTTTTTTGATAGTTCATGCCGGCATTAATTCAATGATATTTTTTAATGATGGCGGTGAAACTTTTAACCATTGGGGGCATTTTATGGGAACCAATATTATAATTCGCACGATGGAAATTGGGCTTATGCTTTTTTTGCTGCTACACATTGTGCAGGGCTTATCATTATGGCGTCAAAACAAAATCGCACGCCCTGTAAGATATGCGGTTACAAGGCCTGACGGAAAAAGCAAATGGTACAGTAAAAGCATGGGTTTACTTGGTACATTAATTTTGATTTTTTTGATAATGCATTTTTATCATTTTTGGATACCGTCCCGTTTTGGTGGCTTGGCCAATATTCAACCTTTAACAGAAACCACCTTGGGCCAGGAATACAATCGCCAACCCGTACATAATTTATACAGAGAGATGCAAAATGTATTTGCAGGAAATTTAATTGTAATAATATTTTACGTTTTAGGATGCATATCACTTTGTTGGCATTTAATGCATGGTTTTCAAAGTGCTTTTCAAACATTTGGTATAAATCATAAAAGATATACGCCATTGATAAAAACTGTTGGAGTTGTCTATTCAATTGGTATCTCATTGTTGTTTGCAAGCATGCCCGTTGCATTCTATCTTGGTTGGATAAGTTGATTGGAAAATTTATTTTCTGATATAATAACATCGTAATAAACGGGTTGGTGTAATTTTAGCATTAACAGAAAAATTCGCTTTATGAATT
>JANXTN010000184.1 GCA_025352435.1 Ferruginibacter sp.
TATACCATTAGATCAATTAAAGCACCAATAACTATGAGCAAAGAACTACCGGAAGGCGCATATCTTACAAACGCAGAAATGCATTTAAAATGGAAGGGAGAGGAAATGCAAATGAATGTTTCAGATTTTGCAATTAAAGGAAAACACAATCAATATAACAGCATGGCAGCGAGTATGGCGGGCACGTCTATAGGAATACGAAAAGAGAAAATAAGAGAAGCGCTGCAAACATTTGAAAGCCTTGAACACCGCATGGAGCCTGTTGCTACTATACGAGGAGTTGAGTTTATAAATGACAGCAAAGCTACCAACGTGAACAGTACATGGTATGCTTTAGAGACAATGACGAAGCCGGTTATTTTAATTCTTGGTGGGGTAGATAAAGGGAACGATTATACCGCTATGAAAGAATTGGTAAAAGAAAAGGTGAAGGCCATTGTTTGCATGGGAACAGAAAACAGAAAAATTCATGAGGCGTTTGGTGACATTGTTTCCTTGATAGTAAATACTGATAATGCAAAAGATGCGGTGCAATCAGCATTTCATTTTGCACAAAAAGATGATGTCGTTTTATTAAGCCCGGCTTGTGCAAGTTTTGATTTGTTTAAAAATTACGAGGATAGAGGAAATCAGTTTAAAGAAGCGGTGAAAGATTTGTAGGGGAGGGTAAAAATGTTGAATGTTGATTGTTCAATGTTACCTCGGTAGTAAAAATAGTGTTTATTCAATGCCGATAGAAGATGAACAAAGATATTCTGATGAAATGTGCGACGCCAACAAAGCTATATCACAGGGTCTTAGCCGATAACCAAAAATAAATTTTTAAATTAACAATGCTCGAAGCGAATAACATAAGAGATTTTTTTAAACCTGACCTGGCGAATATGGGCGGCAACCTGGTGAAGAAAACAAAGGGTGACCGTGTTATTTGGGCAATTGTAATTATTCTTACGCTTGCTAGTTTGTTGCTTGTATACAGCAGCACAGGCTCACTTGCCTACAGAATGAGCAAGAGCACAGAAAGTTATTTGTTTAAACAATTTGCTTTCATCATGCTTGGGCTAATGGTTATTTATTTTGCTCACAGAATAAACTATACCATTTATTCGAGGGTGGCGCTTGTGCTTTTTTTAATTTCAATTCCGCTCTTATTGTATACACTTTTGTTTGGGGTTGAATTAAATTCCGGTAGTAGATGGATAAAGTTGCCGGTGATAAACATGACGTTTCAAACATCCGACCTTGCAAAACTTGCATTGTTTATGTACATGAGCAGACAGTTGAGCAGAAAGCAACAGGTTATAAAAGATTTTAAAAAAGGGTTTTTGCCAATCATTATCCCAGTGGCAGTGATATGCTTACTAATTGCTCCTGCAAATTTGTCGACTGCTATTTTAATTGCAGGTACAAGTTTTTTATTAATGTTCATAGGCAGGGTAAGCACAAAACATATTTTAATAACGATGGGGCTTGCAATGATACCGGTAGTGATACTGATTTCTATTGCCGTGTCGACTTACGATACTAAAGCCGGAGAGTCAAAAAAATTACCTGCAATATTATCTGCAGGGCGCATACCCACCTGGATAGGGCGTATACAGACTTTTGTTTACAGCAAAAAAGAAGACAATAACGAAAAATTGTATCAGATCAATCAGGCGAAAATTGCAATTGCAAAAGGTGGTTGGTTGGGTAGAGGTCCGGGCAATAGTGAGCAACGAAATTTTTTGCCCCACAGTTACAGCGATTTTATTTACGCAATTATTATAGAGGAATATGGCATTTTTGGTGCAACCATTATTTGTTTTATTTATCTCCTTTTTCTGTTTAGATGTATAAGAATTTACAGAAAATGTCCTTATGCATTTGGAGCTTTTCTAGCATTAGCGTTAAGTTTTACGTTGGTGATACAGGCCATCGCAAATATGGGTGTCAATGTAAATCTATTTCCAAACACTGGTGTAACCCTTCCTTTAGTGAGTATGGGTGGAAGTAGCTTTTTATTTACATGTTTGGCCATTGGAATCATATTAAGTGTTGCACGAAACGTCGAACAGCAGGAAGGTAAAATTGCAGCGCAGAATGCAAAAATTATTTCGGAACAAAAAGAAGTAGCAATAGTATAAGTGAATGATGTTATAACCATACCAAGTGAATATATGGCTGCCTCAAAAAAAGCAGACACAGCTGCATTACGTATTGTAATAGCGGGTGGTGGTACAGGCGGACATATTTTTCCTGCAATTGCTATTGCAAATGCAATAAAAAAACTAAAGCCGCAGGCGGAGTTTTTATTTGTAGGGGCAAAGGGAAAAATGGAGATGGAGAAAGTACCACAAGCCGGTTACGAAATTAGAGGTTTAGATATAGCGGGTTTTAACAGAAGTTCTTTGATAAAAAATATTTCACTTCCTTTTAAAATAATTAAAAGTTTTTTTCAGGTGTCAGGAATATTTAAAGAATTTAAGCCGGATATGGTAGTCGGAGTGGGTGGTTATTCAAGTTATCCGGTTTTAAGATATGCGCAAAGTAAAAACATTCCAACATTTATTCATGAGAGCAATTCTTTTGCCGGTAAGAGTAATATAATGTTGGGAAAAAAAGCAGTGAAAATATTTACAGCATCAGATTCTATGCAACAGTTTTTTGCCGAAGAAAAAATTATTTTGACGGGTAATCCTGTACGCCAGGCCATAAGCCACAATTCAGTTACAAAAGAACTTGCTTTAAATTATTTTGAATTAGCAGATCATAAAAAAACGGTTTTAGTTATTGGTGGTAGTCTTGGTGCAAAATCTATAAACGAAGCAATAAATAAAAACATTGGATCGTTTGCTCCAAACAATTTGCAGCTTATTTGGCAAACAGGCAAACCATATTTTGAAACAGCAACAGATACTGTCAGTAATATGGATGGCATCTACCTGAAGGATTTTATTACTCAGATGGAATATGCTTATGCTGCAGCAGATGTAGTAATCAGTAGAAGTGGTGCTATGGCAGTTGCTGAACTTTGCTTGGTAAAAAAGCCTGTGATCTTTGTGCCTTATCCTTTTGCTGCAGAAGACCACCAAACGGCAAATGCAAATGCATTGGTAAAAAAGGATGCTGCGATAATGATTAAAGATGCGGATGCAATAAATGAATTGATGCCTGCACTTTTAAAATTATGTGGAGATGAAAATAAGCAAGAATTGATGGCGGAAAATATTGGTTCATTGGCTGTAAATAATGCAGATGAAATAATTGCATTACAAATATTAAAGGCGGTTAGCAGAGCATGATAGACATCAACAAAATATCATCAATATATTTTGCCGGTATCGGAGGCATTGGCATGAGCGCACTTGCCAGGTGCTTTAATATGCGTGGGGTAAAAGTGAGCGGTTATGATAAAACTGAAACTGCACTAACGAAAAAACTGGTTGAAGAAGGAATTGAAATTCATTTTGAAGATGATGTAAATCTGATAAATAAAAATGTTGATGTGGTTGTTTACACACCCGCAATTCCATCCACACATAAAGGACTGAATTATTTTAAAGAAAATGATTACACATTATTGAAACGCAGTGACCTATTGAGTTTGCTTACTAAAGACACATTTAATATTTGTGTAGCAGGTACACATGGTAAAACAACTACAAGTGCTATGATTGCCCATATTTTAAAGGATAGTGGGTTTGGTTGTAATGCTTATTTAGGTGGAATAGCTGCTAATTATGATACGAATTTTTGGCAAAGTGAAAACAAGGTTTCTGTTGTAGAGGCAGATGAATATGACAGAAGTTTTTTAAAGTTACAACCTGATGTGGCCATCATTACTGCTATGGATGCAGACCATCTAGATATTTATGGCACAGCAGAAAAAATGGAAGATGCTTTTATAGAATTTTCAACCAAAATAAAAAACAATGGTTGCTTAATTATAAAGCATGGTTTAAAAAGAGAAGGAGATTTTAATATCGCTGATACATGCACTTACAGTTTTAATGATACAACTGCAAATATTCACGTAGAAAATTTGCAGATAAAAAATGGTGCTTACGAATTTGATGTTGCGAATGATTTCTGGCTGTTAAAAAATGTAGTGTTAAACATGGGAGGTTTGCATAACATTGAAAATGTAATAGCAGCAATAGGAGTGGCAAAATATTTAAAGATAGAAGAAGAGAAAATTAAAGCTGCTGTAGCTTCATTTGCAGGTGTAAAAAGAAGATTTGAATACATATTGAAAACTGATAACACAGTCTTAATAGACGATTATGCACATCATCCGGAAGAATTGAGTGCATTGATAACAGGCGCTAAAGAATTGTTTCCGCAAAAAAAATGTACAGTGATTTTTCAGCCGCATTTGTTTAGCAGAACAAAAGACTTGGCTGACGGTTTTGCTGAAGTATTGAGCCTTGCAGATGAAACAATCTTGTTGCCTATTTATCCTGCAAGAGAATTACCAATTGAAGGAGTAACGAGTGAAATGATTTTGAATAAAATGACTAATCAAAATAAAAGTCTAAAAACGAGCAGTGAGTTGTTGGAGTGGCTTAAATACAACAAACAGGAAATGGTGATTACAGCAGGAGCAGGAGATATCGACGCTTTGGTACAACCAATAAAAAGTATTGTAGAAAATTAATGAAGATCCCCAAACAAAATATCATCCGTTTTTTTATCAATCTCCTTTGGGTGTTGGTAGGTTCAGCATCTATTGTGTTGCTGGTATCTGCAGTACACAACAAAGAAATGAAAGTATGCAAAGGTGTTGAAATAAATATCTCAGGCGTAAGTAATAATTTCTTTATTGATAAATCAGATATATACAATATCATTAAAAACTTTGGTGGCGATAGCACCCAAAAAAAATCGCTGGCATCTATTGATCTCGGTAGAATTGAAAAAGCATTGGAGAAAGATCTTTGGGTAAAAAATGCAGAACTGTATTTTGATAACAATAACTTTTTAAAAGTATCTGTTGAGGAAAGAGAACCTGTTGCAAGGTTATTTACGGTGACTGGTAACACATTTTATATTGACAGCAGTTGTATGATGTTGCCATTGAGTGATAAATTTTCTGCCAGACTGCCGGTGTTTACGGGCTTTACAAGCGACGCCCGTATTTTAGCAAAAGGCGATAGCACTTTGCTTTGCAGCATTAAAAACATGAGTTTAAAAATATTGTCAGATACTTTTTTAATGGCGCTGATTGATCAGGTGGACATTAACACAAACAAATCTTTTGAATTGATACCAAAACTTGGAAAACAACGAATCATTTTTGGCGATGCCACAGATGTAAACAGCAAATTTGATAAGCTAAAATTGTTTTATAAAGATGTAATTACACAGTCGGGTTGGAACCGTTACAGCACAATAAACCTGCAGTACCAAAATCAGGTTGTTGCGAGCATAAGAGGAAAAGAAGATATAAAGACTGACTCATTGAGAACGATGCAGCTCATTAAATTGATTGCAGAGGATGCTGCAAAAAGAGCTGCAGATACAACTCAAACGTTTTTACCTGAAGCAGATAAAAAAGTTGCTGATAGTTCGCTGATTCAGCAGTCAATTGAAAGAGACGAAGAAGGTGGAACAAAGGATAACGTTATCTCTTCATTTACAACAGCACCAGCAGTTATCATTAAAACATCTATAGAGAAAACTGAAAAGCCTGCAGCAACAAAACCAATAATAGTAAAACCTACGGTTGTAAATAAAGCAGCAGCAATAAATAAACCAAAAGTCGTAGATAAGCCAACAGTGAAAATGATAAAAAAATCTATGGTTGTCCCAAATAAAACAATTGTTAAACCCATAAAAAAGCCATTTATAGTAGTGCAGGCAAAACCTCTCATAAAAAAATCGGCAGTGCAACAAAAACCAAAGATTGATAATGAATATGATTATTAGATAGGAGATGCTAGACACAAGACAAAAGATTAAAGAAAAGAGACAAAAAATTTTAAAATTATTATCGTTGTATGTAAGAAGCAAAAGATTTTGACATAAAAACTCGAAACTCACAACTTTAAACTAATAACCATTAAAATAACACACACAAACAACAAACACACACATTAAACAAACAACTATGAATCAGGAACAACCCGTTATCGTAGGCTTAGACATTGGAACTACAAAGATTGCAGCAATTGCCGGTCGCAAAAACGAATTCGGCAAACTGGAGATTTTAGGCTTTGGCCGTGCCAACAGCAATGGCGTACAACATGGTATGGTTTTAAACATTGATCAAACCATCAAAGCCATACAAACGGCTTTGGAAAATTGTTATGCATCTAATCCAAGTCTATCCATCAGCGAAGTATACGTTGGGATAGCAGGGCACCACATTAAAAGTTTACAAACCCGTGGCGATATTGTTCGCCAGCAGAATGACGATGAGATTCGTCAGGATGAAATCGATAAATTAATTGCAGATCAATACCGCACGTACATCCCTGCAGGAGATCAAATTATTGATGTTATTCCACAAGAGTTTACGGTAGATAATTTTCAAAATATTCCGAACCCGATTGGATACAGCGGCGTAAAAGTTGGTGCGAATTTTCACATTATCACGGGTGATAGAAATGCCATAAGAAACATAGACCGCAGTGTAGAAAAATCAGGTTTAAAAATAAAGGACCTTGTGTTGCAACCACTTGCATCTGCAGCTGCAGTAATGTGCGATCAGGATTTGGAAGCTGGTGTAGCCATTGTAGATATTGGCGGTGGAACAACTGACTTAGCCGTTTTTTACGAAGGTATTTTAAAGCACACTGCTGTAATTCCTTTTGGTGGCGAAAATATAACGCATGATATTAAGACCGGCCTTGGTGTTTTAAAAACACAGGCTGAGCAAATGAAAATACAGTTTGGTAGTGCGTTGGCAGATGAAACAAAAGCAAATGCATTTATTACTATCCCGGGTTTACGTGGTATGGCAGCAAAAGAAATTTCTGTAAAGAATTTGGCAAATATTATCCAGGCTCGCATGAGTGAGATCATGGATTTTGTAACCTTCCATTTAAAACAAGTTGGGCTGGATAATAAAATGTTGAACGGTGGTATTATTCTCACCGGTGGCGGTTCTCAGCTAAAGCATTTGCTTCAGTTGACAGAATATGTTACCGGACTCAATGCACGCATTGGTTTTCCAAACGAGCATTTATCCGGTTCGCAGATAGATGAATTATCCAAACCAATGTACAGTACATGTATCGGTTTAATATTAAAAGGCTACAACGATTATGAAAATAAAAATAAAAAATTGGCTAACAATTTTATAAAAGTTGCAGGCACCGGAATAATGCAGGAGGAACCTATAGAAAGCGAATTAGAAGAAATAATAGAAGAGAAAGAACCGGAAATTGTTAAGCGTAAGAAAACAATTAAAGGTTTTATGGATAGCTTTAAAACCAACTTAATTGAAATGTTTAAAGAGGAAGAGGACGGGGAACTCTAAAAAAATTACGAATGACCAATAACGAATTACGAACACCCTGTATGATTGAACACCCGTAATTCGTAATTTTTAATTCGAGATTGAAAAGATTAAAACTGATATCTAAAACACAACTATCTCACTACTAAATAACACAACATGATACATTTTGATTTGCCAAAAGACCAGTCCTCTATCTTAAAAGTGATAGGCGTGGGCGGCGGCGGCAGCAATGCTGTAAACCACATGTTTGCACAAAATATCGAAGGCGTAAATTTTATTATATGCAATACAGATGCGCAGGCAATTGCGTTAAGTAATGTGCCTAATAAAATACAACTTGGTCCACACCTTACCCAAGGTTTGGGTGCGGGGGCCAATCCTTCTATTGGTCGCCAGGCTACAGAAGAGAGCCTGGAAGAAATAAAAAGAATATTGGAAGTAAACACCAAGATGGCATTTATTTGTGCTGGTATGGGGGGCGGAACCGGTACAGGCGGCGCACCCATTATTGCTAAAATTTGCAAAGATTTAAAAATTCTTACAGTTGGCATTGTAACCACACCTTTTGCATACGAGGGAAAAAAACGCATTGCCCAGGCAGAAGAGGGCATTATGTTATTGAAAAACCATGTAGATACTTTGCTGGTGATTAGCAACGATAAATTGCGTCACCAGTTTGGTAATCTTAAAATGAAGGAAGCTTTCAACAAAGCAGATGATATATTATCAACAGCCGCAAAATGTATAACCGATGTTATAAACAGCACTGGACAAATCAATGTCGATTTTGCGGATGTTTGCACAGTAATGAGTAATGGTGGTGTAGCTATTTTAGGCAGCGCAACTGCAGAAGGTGAAAACCGTGCGTTCTCTGCAATCGAAAATGCATTAACGTCTCCATTATTGAACGACAATGATATTCGTGGCGCAAAATGGATTCTCATTAATATCAATTCTGCCGAAGGCGAGCATGAGTTCACAATGGATGAAGTAGAGATTATTCAGAACTATATTTTGGAGCAGGCAGGAGAAGATACAGATGTTATTTTAGGCCTTGGTTATGATAGCACATTAGGAGCGCAAATAGGAATAACATTGATAGCAACAGGCTTTGAGCACAAAGATCCGTTTGCAAGAAAACCAACCATTACTGAAGCTATTAAACCTACCAACGAAAAAGTTGTGATGGAGTTGGAAATGCCAAAGCACGTAGTACCTGTAGTAGCCGCCACCCAACCCTCGCTTCAGTTTGAAGACCAAAGAGTAGAAGCACCAAACGTAGAAATAGAAGCCCCTGCAGACCCGATGATGCCTACGATGATCCATGAAAATAGCGTAGAACTACCAAGTAAAACTACTGTGGATAATTCTAAAGAGTCACCGGTATTTTTTGAAATATCTTCATCATCAGATCAGGTTCCGGTGATACAATTTGATACTGAGTTTATTGCACCAACACCAAAGGCTGCTGTAAAAGAAAATACAGTTCCATCAGAAGAAATAAAAAAAGAAGCTAGCAATAAAAGCCAACTTTCGTCGGGAGGCTTTCTGGTAAAACCTACGCAGATTTATGCAGAGGCAAAGCCGGAGAATTTAAAATCCACTCCAATCGATAAAGCCCTGCCTGTGCAGCCTGCAATAGAGGCCGACGAACCTGTTATGGAGATGCACATGGTAGTAAAAGAACAACCAGAAACGGCGGAGGATAAGCCTCAGGCACAGTTTCAAACACAGCCTTTTATAAGCAACACTGTTGAGGAGCCTGCAATGCAAGACGAAACAGAGGAGCTTAGGCGCCGGGCATCAGAGCGGATAGCAAAATTGCGAAATTTATCTTTCAACATTAACGCAGCCGATCCGAACAATGAGTTTGAAACCGTACCGGCGTACCTCCGTCGTAATATGGAAATGCACAACCAGATTGCAGATGTAGAAACCTTTTACAGCAATTACACCGTCACTTCCGACGATAAAAATCAAGCAGAAATCAATACCATCAATAACTTTTTAGACGGGAAAAAACCCGACTAGTATCTCGCTTCCTTTGAAGTCCTCGTGGCTTCGGCAAGTGTGTGTTTGTGTCACAGTTAGTGTAGCCCCTTTTCTGTAAAACGAAAAGGGGTTCTTTTGTTTATTCAAGATTTAGGAGCATGAACAAAAGTACAAAGCCAAACATTTGTTAAGGGCTATCCACTACAACCTTTTTTGTTCAAAGGCAACAAAAAAGTATTTCTGCTTCTATCCCGCTATACGCAACAATAAATCTTTTTTCATCTTTTATTGAAGCGAGTGAAATGGTGCTAAAGCAAAAAAAATATCATTTTAAATTTTAGTTTCAGCTAGCTAAAGCCAATCTTAAATAAAGTTTATCTTTTTACAAGTTATTTATTCTTTAGAAAAATTAATGTCTATTTTGACAATGAATGTCTCATAATTCTATTATTATTTTTCTAAGCCTACTGCTGAATGTCAAAATCCATAAAGCTTGTTGGTAGAATAATTTCTATTTTTTAAAGCAAAGAAATTAATTGTAGATTTTTTATTTGCGAATAACGAAAATGAAGTTTCTAGTTTAAACCAATGTCTATAATTTTAGTCTGTACCTTGATGAAAAGGAAACCAAAACTATTTTCATATCTGCTTTTTTCTCTGTCATTTTTAACCCTGGTACCGATAAGCCTTCGTTACTCGAATGATAAGAATCCGTTGTTTGCTTACGATTATAAAATCCCATCGTACAACCATAAAGAAGCTTATGACCCATCGCTTAGTTACCTTAACTCCATTAAAAAACTTGAAGCGTATTGTGATAGTCTTTTTTATTCATCTAACACTTTATACACTGCTGAAGAGACGGATAAAATATATACCGATATAGTAGGCAGCGTAATTAGAAAAAGATTTTACTGGGGTTACTCCTGGTATAGTTTCTCAGATAATTATTTAAGCGTTGTAATTTCTAAAATTACAGGTGGAGATTATGCTGCTATTGTGGATCCAGATGATTTGATGAAACATCCAAATGCAGCCTGCAGTCAACAAGCTATAGTGATGATGGAAACCCTTAAAAGAAAAGGGTTTAAAACTCGTAAAGTTGGTTTTTTAGGAAATAATAAAGTCGGTCATTTTGCATGCGAAATTTTTTATGGAAATAAATGGCATTTTCGAGACCCTACCTTTGAGCCTGATACAGTTGTCTTGAATAAATATGATAGACCCGATATAGAATTCCTTTTAACCCATAAGGATGTATTATTTTCCAGTTATAAAAATTACCTTACAAATTACCGTATAGATTCAAGTTTTATGTTAGATCG
>JANXTN010000204.1 GCA_025352435.1 Ferruginibacter sp.
TTTATAGCAGTAAAAAAGGAAGGATACATCATTTCTGTAACCATGCTAAAATCCTTTCGCATTTCAATAATGTCTGTCTGGTTCAACAGAGATGTTGCATTAGATTTTATATCTGCGATATTGTTCTGCACAGTTTCAAAAATAGTAGCCGTATCTTTTTTTAACTCGTCAACGGGTAGTTTATCAAGTAGTGCAATGAAATTTCTTGTAGCATTTTTTGCAGCTACTGTATCTGTATTTACGAACGCATTTTTTATCTCTAAGTATGCATTTACAACACTGTCGGTACTTTTGTTAAATGCTTCCGAGTGTTTCTTCAAAACGATCGACTGCTGTTTTGCTTGCTCAACAGTCATTTTTTTCTTATTAAAAATTACAAAGTATACTACTACAGCAATTACTATAAAAGTTATTAAAGGAAGTATTTTTTTCATAGAGTTTCTTTTACTGCAAAAGTAAGCTTTAGCAAAATGCCTAAACTAGATAGCACCTAATTTAAATATGTTCATTATAAGTAAAGCATATAAACTTTAGAATATCGTTTTCGATTTTTAAAGCAATTCTACTTCTCGATAAAAAAAGCTTATACTCATTTTGTTTGGTTTTATTTTTAATAATTCCTTTTACCTCTGTAGGATTATCTACTACTTTTAATTGTTGATAAACTTTTCTAAATATTAATTGAAAAGTTAAAGGGCATTTCTTTAATTGTTCTACAAAAAGCTTTTCAAATTCAATTACCATTTCATTTGTTTTTCAAAATCTTCAGATGATATGGTATTACCGGTGCTATTTTTTTCAATAAGTATACTTTCATATAGGTCATCTAAATAATCCTGCACGTCTTGGTTCATAATAATATGTAATAATTTTTCAACATCATCTACATTCCAAGAATTACGCTGCTTTTTTACGGATAAATATTGTGGTTTTATGTTAAGTTTCATGGCTATGTACTCATTTTTATATCCACTAATCTCAATAATGTGTGGTAAGTTTTGTAATAATTGTTTATAATTATTAACTAAAGCGATAGACATAAGTAGGTGTTTTTATAAATATTAAAGTTTATTCTTTGTATTCAAATATAAGTAGTCTTTATAACAGTAGATTGAATTTTTTACAGTTGTTTACTCATTTTAAGATTTCAACATACTAATAGTTACTTTTGCCAAAATTTAAAAAATGTTATTAGGGTTACAGAATCTTACGTTTGAGTTTGGGGCAAGAACAATTGTGGAAGATGCCACATGGCATATTCAGCCGGGTGAGCGAATTGGGTTAATTGGTTACAACGGAACTGGTAAATCAACCTTGCTGAAAGTGCTTACGGGACAATATTCTCCGGCGAAAGGAACTGTGGAAAAAGGAAGAGAGACTACTATTGGTTTCTTAAACCAGGATCTGTTAGGTTTTGAAACAGACGAATCGATTTTAGAAGTAGCAATGGGTGCTTTTGAAAGAGTGAAAGCCATTGAAAAAGAAATGGAAGTTGTAGGTGCGGAATTGGAGAAGACAGGAGATGAAAAACTTGCTGAAAAATATGCGGATCTTTTGCATGAAATGGATGTATTGGATGGCTACAGCATTCATCATAGAACGGAATCTATTTTACAGGGCCTTGGTTTTGCAAATGAAGACCTGGGTAAGCAATATAAAATGTTTAGTGGTGGTTGGCGTATGCGGGTGTTGTTGTCAAAAATGATTTTGATGAATCCCGATGTACTATTGCTGGATGAACCTACGAACCACTTGGATCTTCCCAGTATTGAGTGGTTGGAAAAATACTTATCAAATTATCCGGGAGCTGTGGTAATTGTGAGCCATGATCGTTTTTTCTTAGATAGAATGGTAAATAAGATTGTGGAGTTGTACCAGCGAGAGTTACATTTTTACACCGGTAACTACAGCTACTATATGGAAGAAAAAGAGATCCGTATAGATATGCAGAAAAAAGCTTTTGATAACCAGCAGGATTACATTCGTCAGCAGGAAAGATTCGTGGAGCGTTTTAAAGCAAAGGCAAGTAAAGCCGCAGCGGCACAGAGTATTGTAAAACGCTTAGACAAAATTGAAAGAATTGAGGACGTAAACATTGAGCGTCCAAACATGAAAATAAATTTCATACTGAACAAAACACCCGGCAAAGTTGTAACGGCTTTAAAGCATGTCAGCAAAAGCTTTGGTGATTTAAAAATATTAGAAGATACCGGTGCAGAGATTGACAGAGGCGATAAAATTGCATTGATTGGTGCAAACGGAAAAGGAAAATCAACTTTACTTAGAATAGTTGTTGGAACAGAAGAATTCG
>JANXTN010000216.1 GCA_025352435.1 Ferruginibacter sp.
TGGAGGGAACTGTTAGTGCTGCTCAACTGGTTCCAGGTTACACCATTGTCAGTGGACTTATATATGCCTAAACCAAAATAAAAAGCATCCAGACTGGCAGAATTACCACTAGATTCTCCGGTTCCAAAATACCAGGTATCCTGAAAACCTGGGCGGGTATCCTGGGCGATAGAAGTGATATTGTGTATTGAACCTGTGGGTACGACTCTTGTCCATGAAGCTCCAGCGTTTGAGCTACGATACACTCCCGAACTAGTGCTTCCACCAATCATGATATTCGCATTCCTAACATCTATGCCAAGTGCACGGGTTCTACCACCAACGTTAGTAGGACCTTTTGCATCGATCGTAATGACTCCACTTGGTCTTTGAGTAAATGATTGTGATTCATATTTAGGAGAATTGACAGCAGCGTTTACGGCCAACTTATTCGCATTTCGTGGAATGAGTCCTGTAGCAGGATCTTTCAACATATCAAACTCAAACTGATCACGTTCTTCAACACTGGTAGCATCTTCATTTATTCTACCGTCTTGGGAATTGAATCTGGTTGTTTTTACATCGGGAATTCTTCTTGCAAATTTTTCAAATTTTTTCAGCCTTAACCCTGTTAATGGCGAAACCTCCAAAGTTTTTTGCGCTAATAAATTGTTTGAGAATATTAGACTGAAAATAAAAACGCAAAAAGCAATTCTTGTTTTTTCTATAAAATAAAAATTAAACCTTAGCAATTTTAAGAAAGATGGGGATTTAATTTTGTAATGGTTGGAATACATGATACAATTTTATGATTGGACTAAAAAATACCTTTTAAATAAAGTATTGTGTGAATATTAAGCAGATTCTTTAAGATTATTTTCGTAATAAATAGAACTTGTTCTGAGACATTTTATTGCAATAACAACAATATTTATTTTATGATAAAGCTGTATGTAATTTTCTGTACGTTTTTATTTTCTGGATTTGTAAATCGTAATCAGACAAAACCATCTATAATTTTCATAATAACCAAAACCCATCCCTACTGCGGAGGTGCAAACAGAACTGAAGAGTACCTAGATAACAAGTTGAAAAAAGAGATAGCAGCGGGGGAAATGTTTTATATTATAAAAGGAAAAGAAAATACCACAAACAGAAAGGTAATCAGAAGTTTCTCAATGGGTGCAGCAAATAGTGGATGTATCAATTTACCACCAGGCATTTATTCTATCATCAATAAATTTTCTTACCAAAAATTGATAATTAATGCTAACAATTTTGATAGGGAATGCATAGAAAAACTTTGGGCAACGCCGCTGTTTTCTTTTACTGTTTATAAAAAAAAGTGCGATACCATTTCTTTCAATATCACGCTGCCCTGCGAATATGATAAGCCTTGTGCAAAACTTAACAATGATATTCCCATGTAGAGGAAGTGCAACTGGTATTTACTTTTAAAGAATATTTCAACTTCGCATAATGGCAGAACTTTCTGCTCTATCCAAGCACAACATGCAACACGGTTATTGAGTGGAAACGGTTCATATTACAAACCGGCGATACAAAACTTCTTATGTCCACAGAAAGGCTTATGCTGCCTGAAGTTTATGGTACAATACTTTCCCCAAAAGGAATCAGCGGCATGATAAGAAGATTCGCATTTCATTATAGTGAAAACAAATACAGACACTGGTTGCCAGTCTTACTTGCAGATCGTGTGGATGCAGTTGAAGGAATTTGTTCAGATATTTTGCATGGGAAAATTCCCAATGTTTATAAAGAAAAAGGCTGGGTGGCAATTGGCAAATACAATAAGCCGCTTCTTGTTAGAAAAATCGCCGTGAGGATATTTGCCTTAAGTCTCGAGGTATGGCTCTTACAAAGTAAAAAGAAAAAAAGCAATATAGTTTTTAAGTTTTCATAACACAAAATGATGTGGCTTTTTGCCCCAGTTTTGTTGTGCGTTTACAATTTTTCATAACTTAAATGGAAAGTATAAAATAAATCATAAGAGTTTACAGTATTTAATTGCTGGAATTTAACAACATTGCTGATTAACTATATCATATCTGTAAAATAATGGGTAATTCAATCAGCATATTTTGTAGAAATGCAACCAACAGATAGAGACTTATTTTCTCCGTTTAATTTGTGGAAAAGAATTAAATACTAAAAAACCCATTTCAAATTTGCTGTTCCTTGTCTGACGAGCTTTTACTGTTGCTTTCTTTTTAA
>JANXTN010000241.1 GCA_025352435.1 Ferruginibacter sp.
TTAAATTAACTTTTACCCGAGTAGCCTCTGGGGGAAATGTAGATATTTTTGGATTTGATCAGGGACCTTCCGGTGGATTCATCACACTTGGATCTTCCGGTTTCCCAGATGCTGCTGGCAATCCTTACAATCAAATTAAAATGAATACAAACCCTCAGGCTTATGGTACTAACCCAGATTTAATTTATGTAACAAATGTTTTGCAACATGAAATGGGTCATTGTATTGGCTTCCGCCATACTGATTATTTTAACCGTGCTTTAAGTTGTGGTGGTTCAAAATCAAATGAGCGTGCAGGGACTATTGGCGCAATTCTTATTCCGGGAACGCCATCAGGTTTTGACAGCGAGTCATTCATGCTTGCATGTTCAAATGGTGGTATAACAGACAGAACTTTTAACGCTAACGATCAAATTGCTTTGAATTATTTATATTAATAAAACAAAGAACCCCGACTCAAATTTAGTCGGGGTTCTTCATTTATTGACAAGTTTATATTTTATCATCTCCAAAAATTTGCTGCTCTGTTCTTTCCTGTACAGGTATTTTACGAATAAAGTCATCGTAGCCTTCGCCTTCGTGGTTGCTGTAAACACCATATGCATCTAAAGTATAGCCGATGCTTCCATCATTTGCCTCAATTAGGTATAATATAGAATTATCTGATGGATCTGATGGACCTTCAAAACGATACGTCTTAATGATAACAAGCTCGTCAGGCTGATAAGATTTTGCTTCTGTACCAAAACCTTTTTTAGTTTTAATAAATTCTTTGTCCTGTTTTTTTAAACGTAACCTTTCCATTACAGAACTCAACGTGGTTAAATCATCATTTGAATTACTCATACAGTAAAATTTTTTGCTTATTTGTAATATAGAACACAGCACACCGCCAATTTTATACCAGTTATTATAAACCGTTTCAAAAGAAAATGCTGCCACTTTACAGCGGCAGCATTTAGCTAATATAATTTGAACTAGGTCTAATTGTTTATCTCTTCAAAACCTTTTATTTTATTGTACAATGTTTTTCTGTCAATCTTTAAAATTTCTGCAGCCTTTGTTTTATTAAAATTCACTTGCTTTAGTACATTCATTATAGCTTCATATTCTGCCTTTGATGCAGCGTCTTTTAGATCGTAAACAGCACGTGGCGGTGGTGCAGTATTGTTCTGAGCAATGCTATGCAATTCTTCTTCGTGCCTGTGAGCAAACGCCGGAGGTGAAGACGCGTGCGTGGAGTCTGTGTTGGTAATTTCCCATGGGAGTGTTTTTGCGTTAACCTTACCGGATTGGGTAAGCAATACTGACCGACGCACAACATTTCTAAACTCTCGTAAATTTCCCGGCCAAGAGTAATGAATAAACATTTGCATTACATCGTCTTCAAAACCTTCTATATCTCTGTTTAATTCTGATTTTGCTTTCTGCAAAAAGAAATCTCCAAATAGTGGAATGTCTTTTTTGCGATCTCTCAAAGGCGGTAAATTGATAGAGAACTCATTAAATCGGTGATACAAATCTTCTCTGAATTTTCCTTTACGATATGCCTCCTGTAAGTTTTCGTTAGATGCAACAATAATGCGCACATCGACAGGCATTTCTTTGTTGCCTCCTACTCTTTTAAATTTTCTTTCCTGTATTACTCTAAGCAAAGACGCCTGTATTTCGTAGGTGAGGTTTGCAACTTCATCTAAAAACAAAGTACCACCATTGGCAATTTCAAAATGCCCTTCCTTATCCGTTAATGCGCCCGTAAATGCACCTTTTACGTGGCCAAACAATTCACTGCCCGATAATTCTTTGGAGAGTGTACCGCAATCCATTGCAATAAAAGGTTTGTCTGCCCTATCGCTTAAACTATGAATTGTTTTTGCAATTACTTCTTTACCTGTGCCACTTTCACCATACAGTATAATGCTGTAGTTCGTAGGTGCTACTATTTCTATTTGTTTATAAAGGTCTTTAGTGGCACCAGCTTCGCCTACTAAAAATTCACCATTTACAATTGTTTTTTTTGTGTAGTTTGGTTTTTCTACATTGTATTTATTACCCGTTGTGTTAGTATTATTGTTTGCATCCGGTAACTGCAACGCTGCGCTTAATACACTCAACACCTCATCAGGTATCAAGGGTTTTGTTATGTAATCATATGCACCCATCTTAATAACATCCACTGCAATTTTTATATCGGAGTAGCCAGTTATGATAAGCACAATTGTCTCAGGAGATATAGATTTAATTTCTTTCAAAATGTCTTTACCATCTCTATCACCCAAGCGGAAATCGCAGATAACAATATCAAAATTATCTTCTTTAAACTTAATTATTCCCTTAGCACCTGAGTTGGCCGTCTCTACATCATAGCCATTCCTTAAAAGAAATTTACTGAGTACCAGACACATATCCAGATCATCATCAATAATTAAAATCTTTTTTTTCATATATCATTAATTAACAAAAACATGCCAATTTATTTACAAAACGTTCTGTTCTTTTATTTCATCTATTTTTAAATGTACTTCCGGTACAGGTATTTCCTCTACTTTTATCCATTCAGAAAAATCGCTGGGAGAAATTTTGCCGCCAAAGTCAGTTGCATAAACTTTTGTAAAAACAGCTCCAAGATATAATATAGCAGAACTGTAATATACCCAAATCATTAATATCATAATAGACCCCGCTGCGCCATAAATGCTGCTTAGCTTGCTTCTTCCTAGATAAAAACCTATACCATATTTGCCCAATAAAAATAAGCAGGCTGTTATAAAAGCTCCAACGGTAACATCTTTCCACTTTATTTTAGCATCCGGTAGCACTTTAAAAATTGACCCAAACAAAACTGTAGTTATTAATAGAGTAATAGCGCTATCCACAACAATTAAAAACACGTGCCCCATCCCAGGAACCAACGCAATAATTTTATCGCTTATAGCAGCAGCAATGGCATTAAGTACCAGTGATACTATTAAAACGAAACCGAGGCTGAGTATTAAAGAAAACGAAACAAGCCTATCTACCAACACTTTCCACCAGGCTTTTCTGGATTTAATTTTAAGACCCCATATTCTGTTGAGTGAATCCTGTATCTCATTAAAAATACCAGTTGCACCTATTGTCAATACAATAATTCCAATAGTTGTTGCAAATGCATTGTCTTTATTTAAGTGTATATTTTGAATAGATGTTTGAATTTGCAAAGCTGCATCTGCACCCACAAGCTTATTAATTTCACCATAAAGCTGCCCGTTTATAGCCTCCTTCCCAAATAGAAAACCCGTAATAGTGAGCAGAATTACTAATAAGGGAGCTATCGACAAAACTGTATAATAAGCCAATGAAGCGCTGTACTTCAAAATATTATCGCCAATAAATTCTACAAACACCTGTTTTAAGAAAGTAAAAAATGTTACGAATCTTCGCCTCATAGTTTTTAGATGTGTTATAGTACCATTCTATAATTATACCATGTAAGTATTTCCTCGAACAAATAAAAATTTTCCACATACTTAGGTATAGCATAATCAGCCGGCTTCCGCAAGAGAATAAGTTAATAACATTTTGAAAGTTTTATATCGTCTACTTTCTATAAGTAGCCTTCTTTCATAGTATGTAAGGTATATTTTTTGAACGAGTCCTGTTTCAAAATCAGTTTTACTATCTCAAAATGATATTATTGGCAAAAATATTGAACACTTACGCTAGAAATGATGAAAATGGAACCCGTTAATTACCTTAATGATATGAACTTGAAAGCACTAATAATTGATGACGAAACAGATATATGTTATTTATTAAGTAGGCTATTAAAGCATAAAAATTTAGAGACAATGTTTGTAAATTCTTTATCGGATGCGAATACGGCTTTAAAGAACCAACATCCGGAAATAATTTTTCTTGATAATCATTTACCTGATGGACTGGGTATCAATTACATTCCCTACATCAAAAAAAATTATCCGGAATCTAAGATTATTATGATCACAGCACATGACTCTGGAGATGACCGTGCAAAAGCAATTGAAAATGGTGCAGATTTTTTTATTGGAAAACCTTTTACCAGCGATATTATTTATAAAACTGTGGATGCAGTTTCAAATTAAAATACTACAGTTTGAGGAATTTTTTCTACAATTTTAATTCCCCATAAATGTAGCACTCGTCGAATTGCCCATTATTAAACTAAAACACATGAATAATCTAACCGCATCTGCACTCAACAAATTTAGCGGCCTCATGTTTTTTTTAAAGCGTTCAAAAAACGATTTTGAAATGGTAGCTGATGAAATAGAAAATTACTCTTTAAAGTCTGCTCTGAACGGTCTCTCAGAAGAAAGCAATTTTTATGCAAGCGAACTAAAAAATTATCTAAAGCATTTGGGTATCAATGCATCCGTTATAAATGCAACAGAGTTTTCTTCTAATTATTTTGATGCTGATAAAAGCGGCACCGAGAACTGTGAGAAGGGAATGGAATTACAAACACTATGTTCGTATAACGAAGAATCACTTACTCAGGCATATTGTGAATTGTTGGAGGAACCCTTGCCATGCAAGAGTCTTCAGGAAATAATAAGCTATCAATTAAATGCTCTCAAGATAAGTTTTCAAAAAATAAGAACGTTAAATACAGCAAGATTCGCAATGTATTAGATACATAAGCAAAGATTTTTAGATCCCCTTCTGAATACTAGAATCGTAAACTCCTTTTACAACATTACCTGAGGTATTGGAAGTAAAAGGAGTTTTTTACTTCTATCTTCTAGACCTGCTTATTAAATAGATTACTAAGATTACTACCAGTAAAACGCCTACTATACCGAACGTCATACCGGCTTTAAAAATACCTCCAATAGCAGCGCAACTGCTCAGCGAGGTCATTATTATAATCATTAAGGTTGCCAAAGAAAAGGATGATTTGCGCATAAAAATGGTTGTTTAAATTTTAAATAAGAGTGTATCGCTTTTAAAAGATTATAATTCTAAAGTTGCATGTGTATTCTCAGCATCATTACCTGTAAATGCAGCTGTTATCTTATTGAAAAGCATCATCATTTTGCCAGGTGAATGATCCCAATATTCAGCGTCAACAGGTTTTGCATGTATTAATAAAATTTTCGGGTCTTGTTTACCTTTAGGGAACCAGTTGTTTAAATCCGATGCCCACATTTCATCAATTTTACCTTGATCATCATCCAGTTCTGCCAATGCATTAAATGCCACATAAGCATTTGAACCGGGAGCTGAATAGGTCAGGAAAATTTCATTTTCATGCGATATCTGTGCAACCTTTCCGGAAAACTCATTTGTGAAAAACCATACTGAGCCATCATCTTCCACCTTTGCATTATTCATGGGCCTTGCATTTAATTTACCTGCTGCATCTTTGGTAATCATCATACAGGTTTTTATTTCCTTTACGAGGTCTATAAATTTCTCCAGTTGTCCGTTTTTGTTTTGCTCCATTTGATGATTTATTTTTTTGTTTCTTCTGAAGATTGGTAGTTGATATCGTTCTCTGCTATTTCCGTTAGTCCTTCGTCAGCTTTTTTCTCTTCATTTAAAGTCTGCAACATAATATCAGCACAATCCTGAAGCCCTAATGTTTTAGCAAGTTGTACAAGACCGCCATACGTTGCAATTTCGTAATGTTCTACCTTTTGCCCCGCAAAAATTAATCCTACATCTCTTGTGGCGGTGCCTGCTTCTGTTTCTTCAATAATTCCTTCGCCCTCTTTTGTAATACCATCCATGGCATCACATTTTTTTGCTTGGGGCTTTTTATTGAGTATGCCAAATACTTGCTCCAGCCTTTCGCAATGCACTTTCGTTTGGGCAAGGTGATCAGTAAAAGCTGCTTTTAAAGCCGCTGATGTGGCGGCTTTTGTCATTTTAGGCAATGTTTTTACGAGGTGCTTTTCTGCCCAATAAATATCTTTCAATTCACCATGAAAAAATTCCAACAGCATTGAATCCTGCACAGGAGAGCTGTTTTTAATTCCAGATTCTTTTTTAACCGCTGGCTTTTTTGCAGCAGCTGATTTAGTAGATTCCATAATAATATTTTTGATTGATTGAATAATTAAAAAGGTTTCTATATTTATGCCAATAGTACACAGTACATTATTAAAGGAGATTGGATTGCTTTTGAAAACTTGTTCGTTTGTGCCGTAAAATATCTTTCCGTTTAGGGGGAAATTCTTTCACAGGTTTTAATACCTGATTTTATTTTTTCAATTTTAAAAAAATGGCAGCATTTTGGTTATCTTCTATGTAAATAATATTAAACAAACAATTTAAAAATTACAATTATGAGCAACAAACTATTAACAGGCGTTATATTGGGTGCGGCAGCAGGAGCAGCTTTAGGTATTTTATTTGCACCGGAAAGAGGTACCGAAACACGCAAAAAAATTGGTAAGAAAGGAATGGATTTGGGAGATTCTGTAAAGAATAAATTTAACGAGCTTGGAGAAGCTTTGCAGGAAAAATACAACAACATTAAAGGTGATGCAAATAACATGGTAGAGAAAGGAAAAGAAGCTGCTAACACATGGCCTGATAAAGCTAAAGAAGCTGCAGCTAATTTTACAGATAAAGCCAAAGATTTTAGAGATGATACGAAAAAGAGTTTTGCATAATTTTTAAAGAACCTGTTTACTAAATTTTTCCGGCGATAATAATAAAATATGTTACACGAAAATCATCAGGATGAAAAAGAGGGCGTTATAGATGCTCTTTTTGAAAAGACAAAGGACTATGTGGAAACACGGGCAGATCTTTTTAAGTTAAGAGCTATTAAGAAAACTGCAGAAGTTGGATCTTCCATAGTTTCAAAAGTTATTGTAGCTGTAGTTTTCACTTCATTTTTTATTTTCCTTAATGTGGCTTTAGGGCTGTGGTTAGGGGATTTAACAGGTAGGAGTTATCTTGGTTTTTTTATATTATCAGCATTTTATCTTATCGTCGGAATTATTATTTATTCTAACAGGCAAAAAATAATCAGTTCTCCGGTAGCAGATTCTATCATAAAAAGTATGAATAGTTAATATCATGGAAATTAAAAATGTTATAGAACTGAAGGCTGCCATTGCGGCTCTGGAGCAGAAAAAAGTGATTCAGGAAGCAATTTTAAAGAAACAATACCATGATACTATAGATCATTATAAACCCAAGAATCTTATCAAGTCTGCATTTAAAAATGCATTTGACCCCGGAGAGACGGGCAGCACTTTATTGAAAGCAGCAGGTAGTATTGGCGCAGGAGTTCTTGCAAAAAATTTAGTTTTCGGTGGGCCTGCTACTTCTATCGTAGGAAAATTAGCAAGCAATGCAATAAAACTGGGTGCTACAAGCGGAATTTTTAATAACTCCGATACTATTATGGCCTGGGGCAAATCTATCTACAAAAATGTTTTTACAAAGAATCATTCTCACCGTAAAAACGCTTAGAATAGATGGGAAACGCTGATAATTTAAAAGCAGTTTCTGCAGTAGAGAAAACTAAATTCAAAGAACTCAACGGACGATCCTCAAAAGAAACTGCTATCCCTATCAAAATAAATACGACTTCAGAAACGGAGAAGGAACGAAGTTTCAAAGAAGGTTTAGCAGACAACAGCGATACAGAAGATAACAGCCCGCAGCAAAAATAAATGCTGCTTTTTTTATGAGTATAATTATAATTTTATCTCAACGATTTCTTAAACCCATCAAATAAACTTTTCCATACAAGATTAAAAAAGGACTTGTTCATAATTCTATTAAAATCAATTTTAGCTGTTCGTACTTTTCCGTTAGAAGGGTTTTGATCTTTTATTAAAATATTGGCAACAAAACTTGTTACCCCCTTGGTTTTAATTCCCTCCTCACTGCTTTTTAATAGTTTAATTTTTAGGTTATCATACAATAAAACTGCATCCCCATATGCTTTTACATCATTACCCTTTATATTAAATGTATAGCTGTTTATATTTCCGTTTTTTACGGAGCCCATACCTAAAGGTTCAATAACAGGATTAATTTTTGTACCATCAAAACCACCAAGTTTACCTCCAATTTCAAAGGCGCCATCCGTAGCATTTAAAGGTATTTTCCATTCAGATGCGAGGGCAGCCATATTTAGAAACCTTGTCTGTACACTCACCTTCATTAAGCTATTCTTTTTAATATCACTTTCAATATTTGTGACGTTGGTAACCGTACCATTTAAATTATTAAAAAATACATCGCCAATCTTCTTTGATATTGCACCCCTTTCCCTGTAAGAGATGTAGCCGTTTTTCACTTTAATATTTTTGATAGAAAATTTGGTTGGCATTTTCATCATAGACTGGTAAGGGTATTGGCCAAGCTTACTTGTATTGTCAGGGGTTACAGTGCGGTCGTTGAAAGCTTTTATTAGCGGTTCAAAAGTCATTGTTTCTGCAATAACTGTTTTTTTACCAAGTAAGGCAGCAAGATCTGCACCCTCAAATAGTATGTTCTTACAATTGATGTTATATAAATCTTTCTGCACTTTTAAACTGCTTACAAAAGCAGCTTCAGAAAGAGTGGGCACCATGGAAACATTTTTTACGCTGATGGTTTTTTTAATCTTATTTAATTCAAATGGCCCTACCTGTATTTTGTAAATTTTATCCTTAGTGATAAATGAAATTCCATCTGCTTTAAATGCCCAGTTGCTTTTTCCAAGTAATTTTAAGACATCTGTGCCTGAGTAAATACTATCAATATTTGCCGCAATGAATTCTACGTTTTTAAGCATGAAAGGTGCTTCCTTATCATTGGCTTTATTATAAACTGACAATACTGTTTTTTCAATTTTTATATTTTTTACAATAGCTTCGTCGAAAAATTTATTGTCCATTTCAACCGTTTCTGCACCGCCTTTTTTTTGTAAAGTTTTGTAAATACTAATAGCCCCGCCCCCTGTAACGAGAGAATCAGCTTTTATCTGGCGGTTGTAAATAAATGCATTTGTAGATAAGCCCGTTATTCTTGTATCAGACAGCAATATTAAATTTTTGTTCTTTCTGCTATCCGTCTGTAAAATTTTTTTGAGGCTTATAAATTTTTTTGAGGCATTGTATTCTACATCATTAAAAATATAAACCTGTTTGGCAGTTTCATTTATTACGGTTGCTGTTTTTACTCTAGCTACCACGTCTTTTATAAAATAACTTACAATGTTGCTGTAATCTCGTGTACTGTCTATTTTAAAATTTTGTAAGTTAATATTTACTCCCTGCAAGTTTGTGTGGGGACTGTTTGTACCTTTTGCTAAAGCAAGTACTCCATCAGTAATTTTTATTTCTTTTGCCTGTATACTTTTAAACTTGCCTACAATTTTTTCATACAAGGCCAATGAATCTGCGTTGGAAAACTGATGAGTGCTCTCTTTACCTGTATTTATTATGGTGATGACCGGTTTATAAATTTCGATACTGTTGGCTTGTATTTTATTTTTTTGCAGTAAAGATGGAATATCAGCGCCTTCTATAGAAACTCTTTCTATACGAACATTGTAAATTGTTTTAGGTATGCCAGATGTATCATTGCTATACAATTCTTTTTGCAGGGAATCTGATTGCAACACCACATTAAAAAAACTTGCATTTCCTGCAAAAGCATTAATTTGACTGCTGTCGTAATGCACATAATATGTACTGTCAGTTCCTTTTGATACCGCTTTTGTAATCTCCTTTTTTACAATACTTTTTTTATTAAACTGCCACCAAATTACACCGCCAATTAGAATGGCTGCCAGTACGATTCCTATCCACCTGCTATAATTTGTTTTCACGGGGAGAAATTTTATAAAAGTTTAAAAGTGTTATAAAACTATATAAACTGCTTTTTAAAATGGTAATCCTATGGCTATGTTTAGTATGAGATTTTCTTTGCGCCACATTTTAGATCCGAAATCTATTTTATTTAAAACCCATCTTTGACCATCGGGCAAATAGGGTTTTCTTAATGGTATTCCAAGGTCGGCACGTATTAACAATACCGTAGCATCAAACCTTATTCCGAAGCCTGAGGCCACAGCTAATTCCTTTAAAAACTGAGGCGTTAATTTGCCTGGTATGCCAAAGAGCAAAGTATCTTTTGTCCATACATTTCCCGCATCAATAAATAATGCTCCGCTTAATTGTGGCGTGAATGGTATGCGCAGTTCACTGTTGCCAAGTAGTTTATAATCGCCACCAATTATCTGAAAAAAACGCTGGTCGCCGGGTGTGGGTTTGTACGTGCCGGGGCCCAAGGTTCTTGTTCTAAACCCTCTTATAGAACTGGAGCCGCCGATGGTATATAATTTTGTAAACGGGAGTAACCGGGAGTTGTTGTACGGAAGGCCAATTCCTATTTGAATTCTATTGGCAAAATCAAATTTATTGGGAAGCTTGTGGGTAAAATGATAATCTATATCAACCTTTGCATATTGAGCAAAAGGTACTCCAAATACATTCTTTGAACGGTATTGTTTAGCACCCGTAATGAGACCTGCTACATTACCTGATAGTTCGATACCGGTACTAAAGAAAACCTGATTTTTAGAACGCCTTAGCGCTGAATTATAGGTGTATGTTGCATTTGTTCCAAGAATGGCTTCTGAATAAACAGATAACAACAAAGATGGGCTTTTTGTTATTTGCTTTCTAAACGAATCGGTTACATTGGTAGCCTGCAGATAACTGATAGAAGCCGGCGCAACCGTAAACTGCGTTTTTATATTCGGCTTCCAGGTAAATTCATATTGAAACCTAAACAGATTTTTTATGTAAAAAATATCTTTCTTAAACAGTTCGTACCCTAACAGCAAACTTGTATTTGGAGGATAAAAATTATTTTCTTTTAGTTTAAAAAATGGAATGGCATAGCGAGGAATTTTTAAGGTTACCTCGGCACCAAGTCTGTAATTATTATTTTTTACAGAATCTCCTGATGTTGTTTCTATTCCTGCAAATGTTTTTACAGCAAGCTGTTCTGCTCCATGAAAAGCATTTCTGTTTCGCCAATTAACACTGAACTGCGTACCTAAAAAATTATTTTCCTTTGTAAAACCATCTATTTGCGCCTGAATAGATTTTTGCTTTGCAGGTGTTAGATAATAATACACATTCATGAGGTGGGCAGTATCATTTGCCTGAGCAACTTTTTCAGCTTCAAATCTGTTTTTTACAAACTTAAAAGCACCTAAATTTATAAATCTGTTAAGCGTTGTATTTTGTTGTTTGCTGCTGTAAATACTTCCGGGCCTATAAGTAATTGTTTGTGCGAAAAGTGTTTTCTTAAAATTTTTAATTGTGTCTTTTATGCGCAGGCCATCATAGAATTGCACACCATTTTTAGATGTATCGAGGTCGGGTGATGTAAGTGAGTAATTCGGAAATACAGTAATGGTTTTAATCGTGTAGGCATGCTTGGCATCCTCCGGCGTAATTTTTTTAATATTCATGTACAGATTCACTTTCCTTGCACCTACTGTACTATCTGCATACGCCATTAAATAATCCGGATTAAAAAAGTAATAGCCCTTCGTTTTTAAAAATAAATCAAGCCTGTCTCTTTCTGCAGTGATATCACTTAACCTATATGGATTTCCTGTTTTTAAAAGACCTTGTTTGGTAGAATTTTTTTCCAATACTTTTTGAAGAGGAGATAAAGAATCTCCTACCCATTTTATAGTGCCTATTTTATATTGTGGCTCCACCTGCGCTGTGTAGTTGGCTTTTACAAAATAAGAACCTGTATGTACTGTATCTCCATGCACAGTGCTGTGAAAATAACCAAGGTTATCTAAGAGTGATGCCATATTTTCTGCGGTAGCTTTTGAATTTACACGGCTGCTTAAAACCGGTGGCTCACCAAGCCTGTTTCGCAAAAATGCTTTTAAACCTTTCTCTCTTTTAGGCGTACCTATTTTATAATAAAACCACACTTTATAAGGCTGACCCAGCAAAAATTTATTAGGTTTTGGAGAAGCTGCAAGTGCAATCGTTTTCTTCAGAGACCGTGCAGAGGTTTTGGTTTCTTTGTTTGTTTTTACTTTTACAGTAGCGCCTTTGTACAATCTTTCTCCTTCGGGCAAATACTTTTGTACACTGCAGGATGATGCAACGCAAATACAAATAACTGATATGGAAAATATTTTTCTCATTTCTTTGTTACTTTTTTCTTTCTTCTAAAGAGTTCATTGAATTTGTCATAATCGAGTGTTACGACAAATGATAAACCCGTTTCCATTACATAACCATCGAGCGTTACTTCAAACTGATTTTTTGTATAAGCTCTTAATAAATATTTACCATCCGTAGTTAATTTATATGCAACAGTTATATCTGGCTTGAAGCCGGCATTGCTCCCCGCTGATTTTGCTGCAGCATCCTGTCCTTCAATCCCAAAGTTTTTACCTACACTAATTACCAGCCTGTTATTTGCAAATGATTTACTTAGCGCAAGGTTTAAGTCTGTTCTTTGTGCATTGCCACCATTTGAGTAATCGTTGTAAGAATTTAAATTAAGGTCAATATCTATCCCTTTGAAAATATCACCTGCTATTTCATTTAATGCAGATGATAAAAACTGGCTTACACTCTGGCGGGCAAGGTCATTAAAACCTCCTCCGTTTCCTTTAAAGAAATCGCTGCTTTGTTCACTCACAAAACGGTTAAATAGCAACAAAGAAAAAACCTGTTTGTTTATTGTTGCCGGGTCATTTCTTATCTGCAATAATTTATTTTCTATGGTTGTACGTAAATCGCCATTTAAGAAATTACTTTCTTCTGGTAATTGTATATCAAAATTTATATTTGGTTTGCTTAATGATCCTGTCAAATAAAGTATTACCCTAAATGGCAGCTTTTGATTGAACGAATTTGCAAGTGTTGGTGAAACATCTGTTACTTCGTTGCTTAGCAAATCTTTTGAAGAAGTAAGCGCTGTATATTCCGCCGTAATGTTTGCCGAAGCCTCTATAGGTGTGCCTGCAAAAGTTATTGTACTGCCTTTTATTAAATTAAATTTTCTCTGCAATATGCCGTAATGCAAATCATAATAACCTTTATCAAGTTCGTAAACACCGGCCAACACAAGGTTTCCACCCGGGTCCACACCGGCATTTAGTCTTGCATCACCCTGTACTTTTATCTCATCGCCTGTTGAGGGATCTATTAAAATAGTTAACGCCGCTTGTTTGGTAAGCTCTACATTTAAGTTATAATTTAAAAACTGTGCAAACTCTGAAGCGGGCTTTTTGGCGGGTTCAAATCCGGGCTGAGGTGGATCTATTTTAAAAGTGTCTACATCTACAAAACGAACAATTGTTTTACCATCATTTTTTGCGTAGCTGGCTTGAGGCAATACTATTTTTACGTCAGACTTATCGTTCAATAAAATATCACCTTCAATATCCGGCCTTGCTGAAGTGCCCGTTACACCAACATTTACATTTACCGATGCAAAACCATAAATTTCGTTATTCAATGTTTTCTTTGCATTCACCACTATAAAATCTTTGGCGTTTATTTTTACATCAAGGTCATAATCCATTATGCCACTAGATGTAATATTGCCATTAATTTTTAAAGCATTATTTAAAGAATCAGTTATCACCAACGATGGAAACTCTATCTGCGGATATTTAAAAATAATTTTTTGCTTGTCTATAAAATAAGGAGTACCAAGTTTTGCAAGCGTAAACTTTACTGTATCAAAATTTAGCTGTCCATTGTATTGTGGGTTTGCAAACTTTCCATTCAATTTTATATTACCAGATAAAATACCGTGGCTGTTTACAAGCTGGTTGGCAGAAAAAGCTTCCAGCGTTTTAAAACTTAATGCCTTTACCTGTAAATCTGCATCAAACTGATCTGTTGTGCTGTTTAAAAAATAATTACCCGAGGCACTTACATCATTATCTGCTCCTTTTAAATTTACTGTTGCACTTATATTATTTTCCGTTTGCTTTTGTGCCGTAGCAGTAATTGTTCCCAAGGGATGTTGCATAAACTGCACGTCAGTTATAGATGCATTACCGGTAAATGATGGCAAAGGTTTTTTAAGATCGCTTACTGTCGCATTCATATCTAAAATACCCGCAACCAATACAGTATCCTTACTCACGAATGAACTGACGCTTTTCAGGTTAAAATTATCCACAACAATATCTATTGGGCTATCTGCTACCAATTGCTTGCTACGAATTTCAATTTTTGCGGAATCGCTGCTGATAACAAAATTATTTACCAAAATTCCTCCGGGACCGTAAGTAATATAATTATCGGGGGCTACTTTCCACCTTTCATAATTTAACATTAATGTATCCTGCATGCGCAATGTGTAATGATCATTGCTCACAAATGCAGTTCCTGCTAAGCCAAACCAGTTTCTGTTTGCTTTATCCTTTGTGATTGCATTTAATGAAAAACTATCTCTTGCTGCCCCGCCATTTAAACTAGTTGCATATAATATATTTTTACCCGTATTCAAAGTATCAAATTTGGCTTCGTAATTAATTTTGCCGTTTTTGGCATTAATGTTTGCTACAGCGTTGGCAATCCTATTAGTACCATAAACAATATTTGCAGCAGTAGTATTAAAATTTAAAGCGCTGTCCGTTTCTGCAGATGCATAAGATCCTTTAAAAATCACATCATCATAACTCACAAGTCCGGGTATTAATGTAGTTACCAATGGCGATTGTGTTATTCTTCCTTTTATTGCAAATTGCTGTGCAGGTATCGTTTTATTTGTTGGTACAAAACCTGGGATTTTGTAATAGCCGTTTACATATTGCATCAAAGAAGTTGCTATCAAATCGTAATCAAATGCGCCGCCGGCGTGCACATCTGCAAAAGGTGCTTTTAAAACTATAGAATCTGTTCCATTAAAAGAAGATGCTATTAATGATGTACTATCTATCTTAAAAAACTTCTGTCCGGTTTGCAATTTTATACTGTCTAGCAACAGGCTAGCATTTAGATTGCGTGGTTGTAAATTAACTGCATCTACAATCGCATTTAAAGAAAAGTTGATGGTGTCTTTTGTGAAATGTAATTTGTTCAACATGGCAGTATCCACATGTATTTCGCCTTTCATTGTTGGATATTTACCTCTTATGTTTGTTGCTATATTGTAATTTAACTGAAGACTGCTGTCGTTAATTTTACCAATGCTTTTTATAAGACCATTTGCAAAATCAGCATTTACCTGTGCATTGCGGTAGTTGTATTTATTGTATTGTAAAGACGCAATATTTGCTTTGATACTTGAATTCATGGTTTCGTAATTGAAACCCGTTCCTTTTGCCGTAAATGCTCCGGCAACATTGCCTATAATGGTATCTTGCCTTATTAATTTTCCTAATGCAAAACCCGGCGTGGTTACATACAAATCATAATTAACCCTTTCCGGATTTTTAATATTTTTCATGAAACCTTTTACTGTAAGCGGCCCATAGCTTGATCTTGCTTTTAGATCCATTACAACATTCTCTGTATTGCCGCTAAACTTACCTGCGGCTGATATTTGCTGAGGTAAACTAATTTTTGTTAATGCTGCAGGAGGAATAAAGCCCTCTATTAAACTTTTGTTGAAGGCCACATTTGTAAATGCCAGATCGAACTTAATATTTTTGGGGTCTTTAATGTTTGTGAGGTTTATTTTACCTGTAAATGCAAGGTCCTTTGCTGATGCACTCACATTTGCAGCAATGCTATTTCTATTGCCTGCAATTTTACCTCTTACGCTTAGAAGATTTGGTAGGGACGCAAGCTGTGCCTGGTTTGCAGGGGGTACAAATCTTAATAGGTCTTTTTTTAAAATATTACTTTGTAAAATATTTAAATCAAATGAAAATCTTTGAGGGTCTGTAATATCAAACAGCGTTCCGCTTGCATTTATTTTGGAGCCCGACAAACCACTTAATTGTATGTATGGTAAATACAACCTTTTCAGATTTCCCCGCAATTCTGTATTAACATTTAAGGTCTGGTTTACAAACTGCGCTTTTGGTAAAGATGTGTTTAGTGAAGGTAACAGCAAATACAGATCGTTAAATGCCATGATAGAATTATTAAGCTTTGCAGCTATTAAGGCACTTTGCGGGTTTTTGGTAATAGCGGCTATACTGTCATATGAAAGTTGAAACGAGTTTTGAATAAGAGAGCGTGGAGTTTTTACAAACAATTCACTTGCTGAAAATAAACTCCGTGTAAACATGAGATTCATGTGAGTACTATCCAACACAAAACCGCTTTTATCACTAAAAGCAAATTGAGAAATTTTTCCTTTTGTTGAGTCTGTTGAAAAACGAAACCCTTCAATGCCTGCTTTAATATTTTTGGCATCGAGATGAGCAAAGTCCAAACCTTGTGCAGCAGGTTTATTTACATCATCATATTTTA
>JANXTN010000256.1 GCA_025352435.1 Ferruginibacter sp.
TCACTCTGTGCATTTGCAAATTCTGCACGGGTATCTACAATTGTTTGCACAAGTGATTTCTCATCTTTAAAAAACTCAATTACTTCATTTATATGTGTAACACCGAATACCTTTAAATTGTTTACCATCGCAGCTTCACGAGCATTTGCTGCAGGCAATATCAACCCTACAAAACCTTCTTTGCGGGCTTGTATAGCAATTGGCAATGCGCCTTTTATTGGTCTAACCTCACCGTCCAAACTTAGCTCACCCATTATTACAAATTTTTCCAAGCGCTCAGAATTTTCAATTTGTTCTGTTGCACCAAGAGTACCAATGGCAATAGGTAAATCAAAAGCAGAACCTGTTTTTTTAATATCTGCGGGGGCAAGATTTACAACAAGTTTTGTACGAGGCATGTAATAATGATTGCTCTTTATTGCACTCTCTACCCGTTGCAAACTTTCTTTAACTGCATTATCAGGTAGCCCTACTATAAAATAATGTTGCCCCTGGTTTGTTACATTTACTTCTACTGTTATCGTTATAGCTTCTACACCATAAACAGCACTACCAAAGGTTTTTACAAGCATTTATTCTCTAATTTTTTTGGGAAGATAGTAAAAAAATACCTTTAATTTTTAAGGCTGGCGACTAGGGTCTGTTGTGCTATTTTCAACAGTTGTTTCTGAGTCGGTTCCCGCCTGTACAGCGTCGGCGGGGTGGGTGTAGTAGTGCCGCTTCAAGTTTATTTTAATTACAAATCTTTCTTTGCGGCAATTACTTCAGTGCATCCGGCATGCCTTCAACAAAAAATCCTTTGTCAACTTTTATTATGTACTTGGGGTTGCATCAGTAAGTGCAGTTTCTTTTTTTACAGGAGCGCCATTTGGGTACATCATATTTTGAATGCGCTGGCTCATGAGTTTGTCATCTTCAAATTTATTTACCCAAAAAACTTCGTAGTAAGCTTTGATAATTCCAGTAAGCGGAGTAGCCAACAACAAGCCTATAAATCCAAATGCCACACCCATTGCCATAACGGCAAAGAGTATAGAAACCGGATGTATTTTCATGGTATTAGAACGAACTTTTGGCATTATAAAATCTGCCATTAACTCGTCTGAAGCCAGGTAAAAAACTGTCACCCAAATTGCAGTGGTTCCATTTACTGAAAGCGCTATTAATATCGGCGGAATAGCTTTTATAAAAAAACCTATGCGTGGAATAAACTCTGTGAAAAATGCCAAAGCTCCCCATACAAAAGCACCCGGCACACCCATCACCTGAAGAAATATTGTTGCTGCAACTGCATTGATAATACCGCCAATTAATATAGATTTCATCCAGCCTCTTATCATAAATGAAATACGGGTAAAAGCCACAGTGGCTTTATCACGCTTGACAGGTGGAAAACTTAAAAGATACAATTCAAACAGCGGTTTTGGACTTGTAACCATGTAAGCAACCATGCTGATGAATACAATAACAACAAGCAATTGAGCTAATATAGAGAGAGACAATGACCCAACCTGCATTAAAGTTTTTGGAATAGACGGAAGGAGAGAAGAAAGCTTTGCAGGGTCAAGCTTAATTTCTTTTTGAAGGTCGGGATAGTTGGTAAACCAGGAACTTACGGTTTCTGATGCTTGTGTAGCATAGGATGGAATGTTCCTTATTAATACGGATATCTGATCATTAATTTTTGGTCCCACAAAAACACCTATGGAAATAAATGATAGTAGAATTATAATAAACACAATAGTAGTAGCCCAACCTCTTTTTATATTCCTTTTTTCCAAATTTATCACCGGGCCATTTATAGCAACTGCCAGAACAAATGCAAACAGTAGCAGCAGTACAACACTTATCATTTTATAAATTAAAAACAATAACATTACAACACCTGCGGCTAAAAAAATAGCTTTCGCAAGTTGTTTATAAAGGTTGTTAGATTTTAAATCATCCACGCTGGTGAGGGTTTAAGCTGTAGTTTTTAATCATTCTTCTTAAAAGGTAAATTTATGTAGAAACATGTACCTACATAATTTTTAGATGTTGCAATAATATTTCCGCCGTGATTTTCTACTATTTTTTTACATAAGGCCAGGCCTATGCCGGTACCTTCATATTCAGATTTTGTATGCAACCGTTGAAAAATAGTAAAAATTTTATCGCTGAATATTTCTTCAAACCCAATACCATTATCACAAAATGAAATCTGAATGTAATCTGCATTTATATCAAGCACTTGGTATTTTACTTTTTGTTCTGATGTCATTTCATTTGAAGAAATCTTAATTACAGGAGGCTCATCTTTTTTAGAAAATTTAAGTGCATTGCTTATGAGGTTGTGAAAAAGCTGAGTCATCTGTAATGGAATGGCAAGTATAACAGGTAATGTATCTATTAATATTTCAGCATTTTTTTTGTTGATTTCTTCTTCAAAATCTTCAAGTAAATTTTTTAGAATTGAGTTAAGATCCGTTTTTATAAATTCTTTGTTGTGCCTGTTAGTGCCGGAAAATTCCAGTAAATCATTTATAAGCATGGACATTCTTTTTGCAGAACTGTTTATTTTCTGCAAATAATCTTTACTGCCATCAGGTAAATTCTCGTCGTATTTTTCACTAATTCTGTTGGTGAATGTCATTATTTTTCTTAGCGGTTCCTGCAGGTCGTGGCTGGCAATATATGCAAACTGACTTAGTTCTTCATTTGATCTTTTAAGGTCTATGTTTAATGTAACCAATTGTTCCGTGCGCTCTGCAACCTTGTTCTCCAACTCTGTAGTAAAATTCTTTTGATCGTGAATGTCTGCACAAGTTCCAAACCATTGTGTTATTTCACCCTCTTCATTTTTATAAGGCAGACTTTTACCTAAAAACCAGCGATACTTTTCTGTATTGCCGTTCTTTAAACGGTATTCGATAGAATATGAAATGCCTGTTGTTAATGCATTTTTCCAGGCTGTATTTACTCTTTCCAAATCATCAGGATGAAATGCGGGCATCCAGCTTTCATCTCCGTAATTTTTATCAAAACCGGTGTATTCATACCAGCGTTGATTATAATAATCTATATATCCATCGGGCCTTGCTGTCCATATTATCTGAGGGCTCATATCTGCAAGCCGTTTAAATTTTTCTTCACTGGTTTGTAAAATCTCTCTGGCATTCACCTGTTCTGTTACGTCGTTTGCATAAACAAGAATTCCTTCAGATTCTTTTGCGGCGTTTAGAATAGGTTGATAAATGAATGTGACCAAAATATGCTCGGGACCTTTGCCTCTATCTATTGACACGGGTAATTCTTTACCTACAAATTTTTTTTGACTTTTATATACATCATCCAATAGTTCAAAAAAGCCTTGTCCTTCCACTTCAGGTAAAGCTTCTCTTACAGTTTTCCCTTTTATATTTCGATTGCCTACAAGTTCTAAATAAAGAGGGTTTGCAATTTCAAAAATGTGTTCAGGGCCACGCAGTACGCAAAATATGGCAGGCGCTTCCATAAAAAAATCATGCAACAGTCTTCTTTCATCTTCTTTTTTTCTGTTTATTTCTTCCTCTGCTTTTTTGCGTTCAGATATATTTGTGATGGAACCTACGTACCCTATAAAATTTTTAGAAGAATCAAAAGCGGGTTGCCCTGTTGCAAGACACCAAATTTCTTTTTCATTGATCTGCATTCTGTATTCCAGTTCAAAAACTGATTTCCTTTCGAAACTTGTACTGAAAACCTTTTTTACATTTTCTATGTCATTAGTATGAATGGTGTTTATCCACTTTTCTGTAACATCTTCATCGGAATTCAAACCAGTCCATTCATACCAGGTCGGACTCATATAACTTATGTTCGCCTGTTTATCGGCCATCCACAAAATAACAGGAGAAGCCGTAAGTAAATTTTTATAAAATTCTTCCTGTTTTATAAATTCATCTGACTGCGATTTAATTTTGTTATATAGCGCTTCATTTTTTAAATACATTTCTTTCAACTCCTCCACATCAGTTCTCACATTATTGTTCACGTCGTGGGTTAAAATTTTAGCTTCTACTTCCTGAAGCAAAAAAAATAATTCCTCTGCAATCTTTTCCATTTCATCAAGTCCTCTTCGAGATTGTTCTACTTTACCCTCATTGTAAAGATTTATCAGCTTTCGGGCTACCTCATGAATTTGCTGATGAACTTTTTCAAGTTCATGCAGCTCAGGTACATTGTTGAATGTTGCTAGTGCATGGTTGTAAATCCATTTGCCCACCGGGCATTCAGTGTGAGATAAAACCGGATTTTCGTCTTCTAAAGCTTCTCCAAATAAAATAGAACGTAGCCTGCTTTTAAACTGAAGATGCTTTGTTTTTGCTTCCTGAAAATCAAGTTGAACATGCTGCATAAATCGTTAGTGTCTTTAAAATTGTTCAATATGATTTAAGGTATTGCATCAAAACTTCTGCCAAAAAAATGATTATATTTACATTTCTAAAATTTCGATATGTTCAAAAGTCACATAGTAATGCTCGTTGATGATGATGAGGATGACCGTGAATTTTTTTGTGAAGCAGTAGATAATATTGACAAATCACTTAAATGTGTGAAACTTGAGAACGGTGAAAAGGCCTTGCAATACCTCAAAAACGAAGAGTATCCAATGCCCGACTATATTTTTTTAGATTTAAACATGCCTAGGCTTGATGGAAAAGAATGCCTTGTTGAAATAAAAAAAATAGATCATTTAAAGCAAGTACCTGTTATCATTTATACAACATCTAACCATCCGTTAGATAAAACACAAACGCTGCAATTAGGTGCAAATGGCTTTGTACATAAACAAACAGAATTTAATAGTTTATGTATGGAATTAAAGCAATGGCTTGCATAAAATTGTTGTCAAGCAGCATTACTTGGATGATCCAGTTCACATACGAAGCTAGAAATTACTAATTAAAATATTTGCAGTTTGATTGTAGAGATACGAACAGCAGTTGAAACTGATATTGACATATTACTCAGTTTTGAAAAAGGAATTATAGAGGCAGAAAGGCCTTTTGACAATTCCATCAAAGAAGGTGAAACACACTATTACGATTTAATTGAAATCATCAGAGCAAAAAATGCTAAGGTGTTAGTAGCTGTAACTAATAATGAAATTGTTGGTTCAGGCTATGCAAAAATCTTATCTGCAAAGCCATACAATAAGCATAAAGAATATGCCTACCTGGGTATTATGTATGTAAAGCCTGCCTTTAGAGGAAAAGGAATTAATCAAAAAATATTAAATAGACTTGTTGAATGGGCAAAGAATAATAATCTAACAGAAGTTCGTCTTAAAGTGTATGATGAAAATATGATAGCTAAAAATTCCTATTTAAAAGCTGGTTTTAAACCAAATTTATTGGAAATGAGATTAGAAATATAGATTTCATATTTCATTGCCCCGCCAAGTTTTTTAAACTAAGCCTTAGTTACAGACTTTAATCTTTGAATTATTCACTTATCAGGTTTAACAAAAGTGCCGTCCAACCTGTTTGATGAGATGCTCCTAGACCTTTTAAAGTATTGCCATCAAAATATTCATGAAAGAGTATCAAATCATTTCCTTCATTTTTATAAAACGAATTGTATTCTGCAAACACAGGCCTCTCTTTATTTTCATCCTTTTTAAAAATACTCAGGATGCGGTCTGTAATCATATCAGCAACCTGTGTTAATGTATAATCTTTACCCGAGCCTAATGGATATTCAACCTGTAAAGAATGTCCATAAAATGCCCCGTATTTTTTTAAGGCTTTTATAAAAAGATAATTTATAGGCATCCATACCGGGCCACGCCAGTTTGAATTTCCACCATACATGCCTGAAGTGGAATCTGCCGGGTTATATTGTATGCTGTATTCTTTGTTGTTTATAGAAATACTGTACGGATTTTTTTCATAAAATTTAGATAGGGAACGAATACCACCGGGTGATAGAAATTCCTGTTCGTTTAAGAATACTTTTAAAAGTGTGGCAAGTTTTTCTTTGTGTACTAGCGAGAGGATCATATCATCATTATGTGGATGCTTTTCGCCGGGAAGGAATATCTTTTTTTCATTGCGATATGTTCGATACCATTGTATTCTCTTTTTAAAATCTTTTAGTTTATCGGTTTCATGTAATTCAATTACAGACACTGCAAACAGAGGCGCTAAGCCAACAACGGATCGTACTCGTAATGGTGCCACTGGGCAACCGCTAACGGCAAGTACATCATAGAAAAAATTGTCTTCCTCATTCCACAAACCAAGTTCATTTAATGCCGCAGAAATAATTACGAAATGCTCATAAAATTTTGTGGCCATATCTTCAAAGGCTTCATCGTGCATGGCAATTTCAATTGCAATATCCATCATGTTTAAAGCATACATTCCCATCCATGCGGTGCCGTCAGTTTGCTCCAACACTACATTTTTATCCAGCGGAATATTACGGTTAAATATGCTGATATTGTCTAAGCCTAAAAAACCTCCTTCAAATATATTATTGCCGTTTGCATCTTTTCTGTTTACCCACCAGGTAAAGTTTATAATCAGTTTCTGAAAAACTTTTTTAAGGAAAATGATATCTGGTTTTTCGGTTGCTTTCTTATCAATATGATAAATTTCCAATGCTGCAAATGCATGCACGGGAGGGTTTACATCGCCAAAATCCCATTCGTAGGCCGGCAATTGCCCTGCAGGGTTCATATACCATTCCCTCATCAACAAAAGCAATTGGTTTTTTGCAAATACAGGATCTATCAACGACATAGATATAGCATGAAAAGCGCCGTCCCATGCAGCATACCATGGATATTCCCATTTATCGGGCATAGAAATTACATCCTGATTTTTAAGTGTTGTCCATTTGGAATTTCGCCCGCATAATCTATTGCTTGTAGGCGATGCATTGCTTGTTGTCTTATTTAACCAGCGTTCAATATCCAAATGATAGAATTGCTTATTCCATAAAAGTCCTGCAAATGCAGCTCTTTGTATGGCTACAGTTTCTTCGTCGTGTTCAGGGATAATTTTACTGTAAAATTCATCGGCTTCTCTTTTTCTTTGTTCAAAAATCTGTAAGCCTTCCTGGAAAGGATCCTGTAAAATTTTATCTGATAATCGCAGTAAAATAATTTCACTCTTTCCTGCCGGTATGGTGCGTTCGTAAACCGGTGAAAACTTTGTTCCTTCTTTTTTTTTAGCTAATTCTTTTCGGTTTTTTCCTGCAATAAGCGCATCATGAAAAGCGTCTTTTACAAAGATGGATTCGTTGGCGGTACCAAATATTTTTTCATTGTTGGTTTCGTTTTCAGTAAACAGATTTTCTTTTGTATCCTGAAAATAAAAATAATAAAGTCCTGTTCTTTCATGCGCAGCTTTTACACAGTTTGGGGCAACCAGTGATAATAATGGCTTCTCTGCCAAACTACCATATTGCCACCTATTGTAAAACCAAAGTGTGGGCAATAAAGTAACGGAAGCTGCATTAATACTGCGGTTCACCACTTCTATCTTTATAGAAATATCGTCGCTGTCATTTTTTGCATAGGTTATAAAAACATCAAAATACTCGTTGTTATCAAAAACGCCGGTATCTAAAATTTCATATTCAGATTCCTCTTTGCTGCGTGCAGCATTTTTATTCAACAGGTCATTGTAAGGAAATTCATTTATTGGATATTTATAGAGATACTTCATGTAATAATGAGAAGGGACATTATCCAAATGATAGTACAATTCCTTTACATCTTCGCCGTGGTTGCCTTCATGATTGGTAAGCCCAAATAATCTTTCTTTAAGTATAGGATCTTTACCATTCCATAAATTAACTGCAAAACAAATGTCCTGGGCACGGTCGCACAAACCTGCTATACCATCTTCACCCCATAAATATGCCCGGCTTCTGGCATGGTCGTGTGTAAAATAATTCCATGCATCTCCATCTTCACTATAATCTTCTCTCACCGTGCCCCACTGCCTTTCGCTTAGGTAAGGACCCCATTTTTCTAAAGGAATATCTTTTAGTGCATTTTCTTCAAGGCGTTTTCCTTCTGCATTATTCATAAAAAATAAATTGGTATGTTGAAAGTACAACATGTTTATAACTGAAAATAGAAATTGATTTAGGCTATGTTGAGTTTTGTTTTCATAAATTTACCATCAAACTGAAACAAATATTATGCTATCTCCCGATGATAAAATACTTTCAATAGATATTGGTGGTTCACACATAAAGGCAACATTGCTTGATACCGGAGGCAAACTGTTGAAAGAATATGAAAAACTGGTAACGCCAAAACCTGCTACACCAAAGGCTG
This sequence comes from Ferruginibacter sp., assembly GCA_025352435.1. Classification (GTDB taxonomy): domain Bacteria; phylum Bacteroidota; class Bacteroidia; order Chitinophagales; family Chitinophagaceae; genus Ferruginibacter. The sequence goes on from JANXTN010000256.1 coordinate 8,318, forward strand.
TTGTTGCTACTATTATGCAACTGGCTAAATCACTGCAAGGCTACACGAAGGCTTCTGCAGGCTTTCCGGGACTTGTAAAAAACGGCATCGTTTACACTGCTCCTAATCTTGATAATGAATCGTGGAAAAATATTGATTTTGATAAAATATTGACCGATAGTCTTGGCTGTCCTGCAAGAGTATTGAATGATGCCGATATGCAAGGCTTGGGTGTGGTAAGTGGAAAAGGTTTTGAAATGATGATTACTTTAGGAACGGGCTTTGGTACTGCATTTTTAATGGATGGAAAACTAATGCCTCATTTTGAAATAGCCCATCACCCAATTTCTAAAAACTTAACGTATGATGAGTATTGCGGACAAAAGGCATTTGACCATTGCGGCAAGAAAAAATGGAACAGACGAATTCAAAAAGTATTGGGCATTTTGCAAACAGTTTTTAACTACGATAGATTATATATTGGTGGTGGAAATGCCGCAGAGTTAACCGGCAAATTTGCTGAAAATATTAAATTGGCTACCAATCTCGATGGTATACACGGCGGAGTAAAACTATGGGACGAAGTGGCTTCAGGTGTATAGAATGAATGTTTTTAGTTTGCAAAAAAATTTAGTCTTTCTGAAACTCTTCCGTTATTTGCACAACAACAATTCCAAACTTGCGCAGGACACTACGGATGATCATTGACTTTCCATCTGCCATCAGGTACATATTCTGCGACATCTGCAGGTGTTTTATAAATTTTCTGTCTGATAGTTTTAGTCTGAAAGTCCAGCTAAAATTATTGCCATATAATAAACCATGGGCTGTGCCATCAATGTCATTGGCTGTTGCATCTACATGGTGTTCATCGATCTGCCGCAACTGCCATGAGCGGTGGTTTTTCTTTCCGCCTTCAGGAAATAGATCTTGTTCTATAGTGATGATACCTTCTTTGATTGTTCCTTCGGTTTGTGTGGTTATACGGGCTGTTGGTTTTCCACCGTGGTTTTCCACTACTCCATCAGAATGGGTTTTACCGATAAAAAATTTTATGGGGTCAGATTTGGAATTTCCTTTTGCAAAATCTGCAGGCTGCATACTTGCACAGCCTGTGAGGTAAAATAAAATACCGGCAGTTAAAATAATTTGTAAAATTTGCATGTGTGTCCACATACGATAACCATGCCGTGTCGGTCGTATTGAAATAAGTAAATTACTATATCAGATAAAATACTTTCTCTAGAAACGTTCTCATTTAGTTATTGCTTTCAAAAAACACTTTTTGTGCATTTTAAATTACTTTGCAAACAAATTGGTACTACATTTTTTTAAAATATTTGAAACGAAGCTTGCATGAACATCTCCATCACACACACAAACAACTCGAAACTTGCAGAGATCGATTTTAATGATATTCCATTTGGGAAATATACATCCGATCATATGTTTATGATGGATTATGATAATGGCGAATGGGGAAATTTTAGAATTGTTCCTTACCAAGCGTTAATGCTAGATCCACAATCAAAAGCTTTGCAATATTGCCAGTGTATTTTTGAAGGAATGAAAGCCAGTATTGGTATTGATGGCATTCCTAAATTACTTCGTCCGGATTTAAATATTAAGCGTTTCAATCTTTCAGCAGAAAGAATGTGCATGCCTACCATCCCTGAAGAAATGTTTTTGCAGGCATTGAAAGCCATTACACTTTGCGAAATAAACTGGATACCAAAAGAAGTAGGCAGCGCCTTGTACCTACGCCCTACCATGGTTGCAACAGAAAGCTCACTTGGCGTTACACCATCCAGTAGCTATACTTTTTATATTTATACCGGCCCTGCTCAACCATATTTTAATAAGCCGGTAAAATTAATTACCGAGCAAACCTATATTAGAGCCGTACCCGGCGGCACGGGTGAGGCAAAGACGGGCGGTAATTATGCAGCATCTTTGAAAGCCGGACAGCTTGCAAAACAAAATGGATTCGATCAAATCATCTGGCTGGAAAGTCCTGCATTTAAAAAAATACAGGAAGCCGGCATGATGAACCTGTTCTTTGTAATTGGTGATACAGTTATTACACCACAACTTTCAGGAGCCGTTTTAAAAGGCACTACAAGAACTTACTTTATTGATATTCTGAAAGAGAAAAATATAAAGGTCGAAGTAAGGGATATTTATATTGATGAAATATTGGAAGCTTATAAAAATAATAATTTAAAAGAAGCCTTTGGTGCAGGAACAGCAGCGGTCGTGTCGCATATTGCAGAAATTACACACGGTGATGTGTGCATGGTTTTACCTGACGATACAGAGAAAATAAGTACAATGTTGTACAACGAAATTACAGGCTTAAGAGCCGGTACCATTGAGGATAAACGCAATTGGCTTGTTCCGGTAAAAGAAAATATTTTAGCACATTCTTAAATACAACTAACATGCAAAAGATTAATTGGAACAACATTCCTGTAGATCAGGTAAATGAAAAAATGAAAAGGCAATTCATTTATGGTGAAAAAATAATGGTTGCAAAAATGGAGTTTGGAGATGGTTTTACAGTGCCTTGGCATTCGCACGAAAATGAGCAGGTTACAGAAGTTATAGAGGGAACGCTTCGCTTTTGGTTTGATGATAATGAGGAGGAGCCAATTGATTTAATGGCAGGTGATTCAATTATTATTCCTGGTAACCGCAGACACAAAGCATTGATGATAGGCAAGGTTGTAGAGACAGATACCTTTTCGCCACCAAGGCAAGATTGGATAGATGGCTCCGATGCATATTTGAGAAAATAATTTTAAAAGTGAACAATGGATTTAGGAATAAAAGATAAGGTGGCACTCGTACTCGCATCTAGCAAAGGCTTGGGAAAAGCAGTGGCACTAGCACTTGCAACAGAAGGCGCTAAAGTAATCATCTGCGGTACAGATGCTGCAGCATTGGCTTCAACCGAAAAAGAAATAACTGCAATTGCGCAAAATAATGTTTTGGCGATTTTATGTGACCTTACTGACGAAGCGCAACGCAAGCATTTGGTGGAGCAAAGTGTACAAAAATTTGGCGCTATAGAAATTTTGGTAACCAACACAGGTGGCCCCGCTGCAGGTCCGTTTGAGCAATTTAATTTAGATGACTGGAAGCATTTATACAACTTGCTTTTCTTAAGTGCGGTAGATATTATACAACAGGTTTTGCCCGGCATGAAACAGAAAGGCTGGGGGCGTATTTTAACCATTACATCTGTCGCAGTAAAACAACCTGCTGATAATCTTATCTCATCAAATGCAGTTCGTACAAGTTTATTGGGCCTGGTAAAAAGTTTATCAAACGAAGTAGCGACTTATGGCATTACTGTCAATAATATTTTACCTGGTTACACAACTACCAACAGACTGGAAGGGCTCATTGAGAAGAACCCAAAAGTGAATGAGGTAAAAGATAGCATCCCCATGAAAAGATTTGGTACACCCGAAGAATTTGCTGCCGCTGCTGCGTTTTTAGTGAGTGCGCAGGCAAGTTATATTACCGGCCAATCTTTAGCAGTAGATGGCGGATGGATAAAAGGAAGTTGAGTATAACAAAATATCCTTTAAACAACATTGCCTTCTTATTTTAGAAAACTGCTGATGTTATCATTGAGAAACTTTTCATCTGCAGGGTTGCTTGCCGCTCCTGCTGTGTGCCCCCAAAGCGACGGAATTGGTTTGAATAATACTGTTTTCATAAAGCCTGCTTCGTAAGTAGCATCACCAATAGGAAAATACAGATCCGTTGCAGATGGCATGTATAGAAAAGGAACTTTGATAGAGCTAAGTGCAGCTTCTACATTACCATGAAAACCGGCAGTGTTACCAATATCATGGTTTTCCCATGTGCGCATCTGAAGTATTAGATTGTTGGCATCTGCACCGGGAATAAAATTTGTTTTGTATTCATTCAATACCTGTGCAAATGTTGTGTTAGGCGCTGCAGGATTTTTCCACAGCTCTTTGCGCCACCATTCTTGGGAATATAACCAAGCCGTCCATACAACAGAAAAAGCCTGCATTCCTTTTATAGGCTGCTTCACATAATCACCATTGTTAAATGCATCATCTGCAGTAAGTGCTGCTATCTGTCCCTCTAACCGCACCACGCCATGCGGGTATGTTTTTGCAGTACCCGAAGTGGCAACAATACGATCACTAAATTCCGGATAACTTACTGCCCATTGAAATGCCTGTTGTGCGCCCATGGAAAAACCAATGAGTGCTTTTAAATGCGTAATCTTTAAATCTTCAACTAATAATTTATGTACTGCCTCCACATTATCTCTAATGGTCATTACAGGAAAACGAGGGCCATGAAAAGGCTCGGGCGTATTGCTTGGTGAAGATGAATTGCCATTGCCAAAAAGCTCGGTTGCTATCAGAAAAAGTTTGCTGGTATCCAATGCATGTCCGGGCCCAATCAGCCACTCATAACCCTGATGATCTGCCATGTAATGCGAGGGAAGCAGCACAGCGTTGCTATGTGCTGCATTTAAATGTCCATACGTGCCATAAATAATATGTGCTTGCGGTAATATTTTTCCGCTCTCAGTTTTAAAATTCGGTATTACAAAATCGTATCTCTTTGCCGGGTCAATACGTGCATTGCTTTGCGCAAAAATGTTTTGTGAAATAAGTAAGAGCAGGAAAAGTTTATTCATGGTAAAAGAATTTTAAATAACTAAGTTATAAATTAAATCTACAAATATTTATCATGTTTGTTTTGTGAATATCGAAAATATACTGCAATGCAATTCTCTATAATGCCATTTAAGAAGTAAATGATTTAATCAATAATAAAAAGATGAATTTTCATGAAAAAAGTTGAAAAAGGTTTTACGCATATAATATTTTCTTATATTTAATAAACTAAAACCTTAAATTATGGCAACTAAAAAAGCTGCATCTGCAAAAAAGGCTGCACCTGCTAAGAAAGCTGCTCCTAAAAAAGCTGCATCTGTAAAAAAGACTGCGCCTGCAAAGAAGGCTGCAACTGCTAAAAAAGCTGCACCAGCAAAAAAATCAGTTTTAAAAAAGGCAATTACAAAACCTGTGGCACCTTCATCTTAATTATTTCCATCTTCATCTTCTGTAACATTTGTTATGGAAGATGAAGTTTTAATCTCTACATTTTCAGGTAAAGGAAATGGCATTAATAATTCCGGTTCATTTTCCACTTTTATATTTTCCTGCACCTCGCTTACAGACTCTTCCCAATGCTCCTGTTCTTCTTTAATCTTTTGTTTATCTGTCGTGAGTTTGTCAATTACGATGTGTTCCAGTTTATGATGCAGCGGTACAAGTCCGGCACCAACTAATACTAATACAAGAAGCTCCAGTATTTTGTTGTGATGCATAGTTTGCTCTATGAGCGGATGTAACAACAGAATTAAAAACTCGAAGAATAGCAGTAACGATACTACACCCATAAAACGAACAACATTTTTATGAATTCTTATTCTGCTCACGGCCACCGTTAATAGAAAAAATGTTGGAATAAATATACAGATAGCAAGTATCTGCAACTGTTGAAGTCTGGTTTGCTTTTCACGCAGTTTCTGTTCTGCAATTTCAGTCTGCCGGGTTTGTTCGTTGGTACTTATTATCATTGCTTCCCGGGTTTTTGACTGACCCTTTAAAGAATCCTGTAACATCACTGCCTGATCCATATACACAAAAGCACTATCAAGTTTGTTGTTGGTTTTGTAAAAGCGACTGATGAAATTTGCTGCATCAAGCTCTCTGCTTAAAAAACCATCTTTGCGGGCTATTTCAAAAGCTAGTCTTGCATATTTTAGCGAAGAATCCGGCATTTTTGTTTTTTGAAAAACGTTCGCAAAGCCCAAAGCAGTTTCGCATAATACATCATTGTTTGTACCATCATTTAAAAAGGGTAAGGCACTTCGATAATTTTTTAATGCAATACTATCTTCCCCCGCTTGTGCATACACATTACCAAGCCCTACTTGCGCTAATCCTCCATAAAAATCGTTTTTGTTTTCTCTCGCAATTTTTAAGGCCGTCGAAAAATAATGTTTGGCAGAATCTGTATTTTTCATCTTATAAAATGTTTCTCCCAAGTTTATAACAATGTTATTTTTTAGTTCCTTTTTTACAACACCACCCACTGCAGTAATTGTAGAGTCTGCCCGGTACAAATAGCTTAATGCCCTTTCATAATCTGATAATAAAATATACATTAGCCCAATGTTATTGAGTGCACTGGCATAATTGCGCACGCTGTTTCTTTTCTCTTCTATCTTTAATTTCTGCATGTAATTGTTGAGCGCAGCAGTGTAGTTACCTAACAGATATTGCCCTGTCGCCATAATTGCATAAGACCGACTTTCTCCTTCAATGTATTTTATATGCGTAGCCAAAAGCTGCGCCTTTTGCGCCAGTTCAATGGTGGTATCGGGTTTAAAAAATTCATATTGCTCAGCTAGTTTCCAAAGCAATGTAACCCGGTTGCTGTCTTCTTGTGTTTGTTCAAGTAATCTTTTAAGGCTGTCTATTTTTAAAGATTGCGCAGTTATAGGAATGCTCCAAACCAATAAGAGCAGAAGAGGAATATGCTTTGCCATTTTATCTAGGTTAAAAGAACTATTAAAAAGCAATTTCAATTCAATAATAATTTAAATCTACATTTATATTTCTTAATATGTGTACATAGTTTATCGATCACTCCTTCAAATAACGAAACATGCCAATAACTAAAACGGAAAAGTTTTCTGCGACACTAGAAAGTTTCAAAACTAAAATAATAGGATTAAGTGCTGAAAAAAAACAGCGGCTTGTTCTCATCATTATGTCAAACACGCATGATCCTGCTTTAAAAATCGGCTGTGCAAAAGATGCTGTAGCAGTAAAAAAAACTTTTGCAGAAATTTGTACACACACGGGCTATTACTTTTGTTCTATAGAAATAACTGGCTATAATTACAATTACAAAAACCTTTTTAAAACGTTGGATAGTGTGGGGCTTTATAATGATGTAACTGTTTTTTATTATTCAGGTCATGGATTTAGTTACCAAAAAGACAGGCGCTATAAATACCCACAGCTTGATATGCGAAGCCATAACAATCAACCCGATTTTAATAAAATAGATTTTATAGAAGAGAATACTGCAAACCTCAAAGTGCTGTTGCAGATGATGCGGCTTTATGGCGGGCGTATAAATATTGCTATTGCAGATTGCTGTAATACGGTTATTAAATTTCCCCGCAAAAAAGAAAGTGCCACCGAAATAGATATTGCAAATGATGTAATGGTTGCTGCAAGCGATAAGTTTACAAAACAATTATATGCAGATCACCGTAACCAGGTTTGTGTGTTAGTTTCCTCCTCTACGCATGGGCAGCCTGCAATTACCGATAATGAAATAGGAAGCATTTTTACCTATCATTTTACAAAAACTATTAAAGGTTTACTTTTAAAACATACTACAACAGGCCAATATTTTCCTTGGGTAAAAGTGCTGAAGACTACTGCTGAAAAAGCTTTTAAAGAAAGCCGAGGCTATGACATAGGCAATGGCATTGCGGGAAAACAAAAGGCAGTGTTTGAAGTTTACATAGAGAGTGATGATAATTATGAAAAACGCATGAGTAAACATGGCTTGTAAAAGTATAGAGGATGAAAATTCGTTTGTTTTCTTTCATTGCGATTCACAAATAATAATTTTCTTAATGGTCTGGAGGGTGAATGAGAGAACATGCAACAGTCTCCAATTATATAACTGAAGAAGTGTGTCCCGGTTTGTTGCGTTTTAGGGTGGCTTGTGCCAAACGATTCTAAATTGTTACAAATTGATAAAATTTTCGAAAATGTTTAAACCCCGGCCGAGGTAAAGCTAAGGCATGGAGAAACGTGCTATGAGCCCCTTAGCTTGTACCAAAAATCTTTACTCTGCCCATTTATTAAGACTTGTATAGCATCACAGTTTTTGCGGTCATATTTACTTCACTTTGCTGCCTTATAATTGCAAGTGAACTTTGCCAAAGTCTAAAAATAGTATGAAT
>JANXTN010000270.1 GCA_025352435.1 Ferruginibacter sp.
AGAAATTTCTAAAGAAACTTTCTTTACACCACAAGCCATTAAAATCTGTTCGCAAATTCCCTTTAAATAATAAAAATCTGCTTTCTTATCTTTTTCCTGCCAGTTAGCTTTGGTAACATTGCCTGTTATGTACAATGCTAAGTGTTCTTCTTCTTTGTAGTTTTCAACAGCAATGGAATGGTAGGTTTTACCAAACTCATATAATTTAAGATCAGCATTTTTTCTGTTGATATTATATGCAACCACTTCTAATCCTGTTTGTAAAAGTGAAGGACGAAGGATATTTAAATCCGCACTTAAGTTGTTGAGCATTTTCACTGTACCAGCCAATATTTCTTCAGAATAATATTTACTATCGGTAATACTGTTAGTAAATATTTCCGCAAAGCCATTTGCTGATAAATGATTGGCAATCTTTTCTTTTAACTCATGTTTTTTATTATCATAATCAGTTGAAGTGGCAATGGAAATGGTTGTAGGAATCTCAATGTTATCAAGCCCATCGATCCTCATAATTTCTTCAACAATATCTGCCGCAATGCTGATGTCCGTTTTATGAAAAGGAACGCTTACCCATATTTCATCTATGCCTTCTTTTTGTATCTCAAAGCCCAAGGCAATTAAAATATTTTTGATAGTATCTGCATGGTAGTTTTTACCACTAAGTTTTTTTAGGTAATGGTATTTTAAAGAGACCAAAGTTTTCTCTGCAGGGGCAGGATAAATATCAATGACATCACTGCTTATTTCGCCACCTGCAATTTCCTTTATCATTAAAGCAGCTCTTTTCAAAACATTTACCGTGTTGCTTATATCAACTCCTTTTTCAAACCTTGTAGCAGCATCTGTTCGCAATTCATGCTTGAGAGATGTTTTCCGAATCGTTTCATTGTTAAACCATGCACTCTCTAAAAATACTATAGTTGTTTGTGCAGTAACGCCACTTTCTTTTCCGCCATAGACTCCCGCCATACACATGTTTTCTTCACTATTTGCAATCATTAAATCTGCTGCAAACAATTTTCTCTCTTTATCATCCAAGGTTTTAAACAAACTTCCTTCAATAGCGTTTTTTACAATAATTGCATTCCCTTTTATTTTGGCTGCATCAAATGCATGCAAGGGCTGTCCGGTTTCATGTAATATAAAGTTGGTAATATCTACAATGTTGTTAATTGGTTTTAAGCCAATACAACGCAATTTATTTTGCAACCAGGCTGGACTTTCTTCTACTTTAATATTGCTTATGCTTACGCCTGCGTATCGTTTGCAAGCATTAGTATCTTCAATGGTTACGCTGATGGGTTGGTTATTATTATCTACCTTAAATGTATTTTTAAAGGGAGAAATGGCTCGCAATTCTTTCTTGTCCTGATGCCATAAATACGCACAAACATCCCTTGCAACGCCGAGGTGGCTCATTGCATCCATGCGGTTTGGCGTGAGGCCAATTTCAATGACATAGTCTGTATAAGTTTCAAAAATAGATGAGGCTTTTGTGCCTGGCACAATATCATCGCCTAGTACAATAATTCCCGCATGGCTTTCACCAACTCCTATTTCATCTTCAGCGCAAATCATTCCTACGCTTTCCACACCTCTTATTTTTGCTTTTTTTATATTGATAGGCTCGCCGGTAAAAGGATACAATGTACTGCCAACAGTGGCAACTACTACTTTTTGTCCTATAGCTACATTATTTGCTCCACATACGATTTGAACAGGTTCTGCTACGCCAATGTTTACGGTTGTTACTTTTAATTTGTCTGCATAGGGGTGTTTCTCGCAGGTAATCACTTCTCCTGTTACAATGCCTTCTAACCCGCCTTTTAAGGATTCGTATTTATGCAAACTTTCCACCTCCAGCCCAATCGAAGTAAGTATTTTGCTTAATTTTTGGGGTTCGATGGAAACAGGTAAATATTCACTAAGCCAGTTGTAAGAAATGATCATTTTCTATTTAAAAATTTGATTGCAAATATATGTTATTCGTTCACCTTAATTTTTCTACACTATCACATAAATAAATTCTCTGAATAATTATAAAATACAGTCCAATTTTTTCCCCAAATCTTTTTTTTAGAAAGTGTAAAAAAAGGAATAGCCATGTTTTCATTTGTTAATAAAAAATTGGTTTTTCAAATGGCTGTTGAAGGGACAATGTTAGTGGTTATGGGAATAAGCGGTGTATAACTCTATTTAGTATGTGAACCGACAGTTAATAATTAAGTAGATAAAGTTAATAACAGCGAATGTTAATTTAATATTACCAGATTGCAATTACCTTAGTTCTCCCCTAAATACAATTAATGAATCACCCGGTCTTTAATTAACACATAACTGTTTTAAAGACAAGTAACAAAGAAGATTAATGGAAATTAAAAATTTTAATAAAGACAAATTAAGAAGGAAACCGCTGCTTGAAACAGCCAACATGGTATTTGGGAAAATTCCTCCCCAAGCCCGGGATTTGGAGGAAGCAATATTGGGTGCAATAATGCTCGAGAAATCTGCTTTTGATGTAGTAGTTGAGATATTAAAACCTGAATGTTTCTATATAGAGGCGCATCAAAAAATATACAAGGCAATGCAAAATCTGCAAATTAAAAATTTGCCGATTGATCTTTTAACTGTGGTTGAAGAATTAAAGTATAGTGAAGAATTAGAATTTGTAGGTGGTGCATATGCTATTACAAAACTGACTAATGTGGTAGTTTCATCGGCAAATATTGAAGCACACAGCCGAATTGTTTTACAAAAATTTATTCAACGAGAATTAATAAGAATAAGTGGGGAAATTATTGGGGAGGCTTATGAAGAGAGTGCAGATGTTTTTGATTTGTTGGACGAGGCAGAATCAAAATTATTCAAGATAACCAACAATCACCTTCGTAAAAATTTTGACGATATTGGAAACATTCTTATTAAAACAATCAATCGTATCGATGAAATGCGCAACCGTCAGGATGAAATGACGGGAGTTCCCACAGGTTTTCCTTCACTTGATAAATTAACCTATGGATGGCAGGCAACGGATTTGATTATTCTTGCTGCTAGACCTTCAGTAGGTAAAACTGCCTTTGCATTAAACCTTGCTCGCACAGCGGCTTTACACCCAACAAAACCTACTGCAGTCGGTTTCTTTAGTTTAGAAATGAGCAGCAGTCAGCTTGTGCAGAGAATATTAAGTGCAGAAAGTGAAATATGGCTTGAAAAAATTGCACGGGGTAAATTGGAAGAGCATGAAATGAAGCAATTGTACAAAAAAGGAATTGAAAAATTGAGTAAAGCACCTATTTTCATTGATGATTCTGCAGCACTTAATATTTTTGAATTGCGAGCAAAATGCAGGCGTTTAAAAAGCAAACACAATATTGGAATTATCATTATTGATTACCTACAATTAATGAGCGGAAGTGCTGACCGCAATAGCAACCGTGAGCAGGAGATTAGTAAAATTTCCAGGGATTTAAAATCGCTTGCAAAAGAATTACAAGTACCAATTATTGCACTCTCTCAGTTAAGTCGTGAAGTGGAGAAACGAAAAGAAGGAAATAAAATTCCGCAGTTAAGTGATTTGAGAGAATCCGGAGCCATTGAACAGGATGCAGATATGGTAATGTTCTTATACAGGCCTGACTATTATGATGTAACTACAAACGAAATGGGTGAAAGCAACAAGGGAGAAACCTATGTAAAAGTTGCTAAGCATAGAAACGGAAGTTTAGATACCATTAAATTAAAAGCAGAGCTACATATTCAAAGGTTTATAGAAGAAGAAGGGGGTGGTAATAATTTTAATCCTAATCTTGGTGGTAGTAGCTGGAAACCTGTCCAAGGCGGGGGTAGTGATGGAGCAAGCCTTTACATACAAAAAGGTAGTAAAATGAATGATGGGCAATTTGATGACGAGGCACCGTTTTAATTTTTATCAATAGCATGGCTCTACCTTTTTTTTATATTGACGCAGTCTCCGGCAATGAGAATATCATTGTTTTAAATGAAGAAAACTCTAAGCACATCGTTCAGGTTCTAAGAATGGCAGAAGGGAGACAACTTAAGCTTACTGATGGATTAGGAAATATTTATACGGCCGAAATTTTAGGTGCTCACAAAAAGAAATGTACAGTAAAAATTATCCAAACCTCAAAACAAAATAAAAGTTCTCGAGTTGTTTGTGTAGCCGTATCACCGGTAAAAAATAACAGCAGATTTGAATGGTTCTTGGAGAAAGCCACAGAAATGGGTGTCACAGAAATAGTCCCCTTGCTGTGTGAAAGAACGGAGAAACAGCACTTAAAATTTGATCGTTTGCGTGGAATCTTAATAAGTGCAATGTTGCAGTCACAACAGGCATGGCTGCCGATATTGCATGAGCCAATAAAATTTGAAAAATTTGTAAAGCAAAATACTTCGAACAATAAATATATTGCTCACTGCGAAGACACAGAAAAAAATTCATTGAAGGAGAAATTGGCTTCAATGGTTAATCAACCAATCAACCAATTAACAATTTTGATAGGACCAGAAGGCGATTTTACAAAAGATGAAATTGCTTTTGCTATGCAAAATAATTTTTTGCCTATAGCCCTCGGAAAAACCAGATTGAGAACTGAAACTGCAGCTCTGGTGGCAACAACACTTCTTTGTATTGACTAATGTGCAGCATCGCTATCGCCTGCACTCTTTTCTTCCAGCCAAGGTTCATTAAGCCTTACCACTCGTTTTTTCTTTTGTCTTTTCATCATGGTCATGTTGAGTAACTCTACCAAAAACGAGAAGGCCATACCAAAATAAATATAATTTTTAAGGCCAAGCTCATGTGCTTTCTCAGGAGACCAGGCTTCCATAATTAGGCTTAAGCCTATCATTACCAAGAAGGAAAGGGCGAGCATTTTTAAGGTTGGATGCTTGTGAATAAATGCTGAGATGATCGGGCTAAAAACAAACATAATTATCATTGCTATGATAACTGCAGCAATCATAATTTCTACATATTTTGCTGTACCGCCCGCTGTTATAATACTGTCAAAAGAAAAGACAGCATCTATAATTACGATTTGTATAAGCGCTTTACTTAATGTAAGTGTGTTACTGTTGCCATAACTTTCACTAAGGTCTTCGCCCTCCAATTTGCCATGAATTTCTTTTACTGATTTGTAAATTAAAAACAATCCACCCACAAGCATTACAATGCTTGCAAGATCAAATCCCTTTCCAAACCATCTTTCCGGGATTATAAAGTTTCCTTTTTGTGATAAGAGCCATCCAAGCGCCATTAGTAACATACTTCTTACAACCATTCCTGAAACCATCCAAAAAATTCTTGCTTTTTTTTGCTGTTTCTCATCAGGTAGACGGTTCATGATAATGCTCACAAAAATGACATTGTCTATACCAAGTACTACTTCTAAAAGAACCAATACTAAAAAACTAATAATACTTTCTGATGTAAATAAATGTTGCATGAATATGTGAGAGGTGAATAGTTAATGTTCAATGTTCAATGTTTTTTCGTGCTGTAAGATAATGACAAATATTTTTTACGATTGCCGGCCCTTCATATACGAAACCTGTCCAAACTTGTACCAATGAAGCACCTGCTGCTAATTTTTCAGCTGCATCTGCGCCGGTAAAAATGCCGCCACTAGCAATAATAGGTATACTGCCATTTGTTTTTTCTGAGATATATTCCACCATCTCCGTTGCTCTTTTTTTTATGGGCAATCCACTTAAACCTCCTGCACCCATAGCTTCCAGTTGGGGAGTTGGTGTTCTTAAATTTGATTTGTCAATGCTCGTATTTGCAACAACCAAGCCATCCAAATT
>JANXTN010000285.1 GCA_025352435.1 Ferruginibacter sp.
ATTTGAAAAATGGTGTAAAAATTTTTACCATAGCAGTCATAGCGGCGTTGGCTTTAATACCCTGTGTGAATTTTATTCGGGCGAACAACTTGGTTTTATGATTTAGTAAATGACAATATTGAACAGGATAAAGTATCCGACCTGGAAACGGCGATACATAAGGCTCTGTAACGAGGTAAACTAATTAACGTGAGTTCGGTTTAAGCAGCTAAAAGTAATTGATTGTCATTAGATTCAAAAACGATATTCAGGGAAGGTTTTTTTGGGAAGAAGTGGTAAGCGCAAAGTGCGCCCATCGTGTTCATTAGGAAGTTATTTACAGACCGATGTCGGGTATGTTGTAGTTTACAGATATTTTTCAATTCATCGTTTACACATTCGATAATCGCCCTTTTTCTAAGCATAATTTTGTCAGCTTGAGAGATATTAAACTCTTTCATGTTTTTGCGTGGTTTGGTAATCATCTGGATGCCGTTACCCCATAACAGGTCTGCTAAAGCCTTTGATATATAGCCCTTATCACCGAACAATTTACCAAATATTTGCTCTGTCATCGAGGTCATCAGTTTAATGTTTCTATCATCAACATTGCCTTTGGTAAGGTAAAAAGACAGTATTTCACCCTTGTCATTGATAATTAGATGCAGCTTAAAACCGTAAAACCAGCCCAACGAACATTGACCCCGTTCAGCCACGGCAGCAAATACCTTATGGTTATGGATGCGCCTGTTGTGGCATACTTTAATGTGTGTTGAATCTATAAAATTGATACCACGGGACCGTCCCAAACAATTAGTTTTCAGGAACAGCATCATCGGCACAGCTACCCTTTGCTGTAGCTCTACAAAGCGGTTATAGGATACTAAGCCTGGAAAGTCAGCCTTATAATAAGCACAAATATGACCAAGATAAAAGTGTTTCAGATTAGTGAAATAACCGCTATGAAAAGCAATCAGGATAGTGATAATCTCACTATCCGAAAGGGAGGCTTTGCGGTTTCTAACCTTGTAATTGCCTGCATCAAGCTGATGTTTGGCTATCTCGTGTTTAAATTCTTTGCAGAAGTCGTCAACTTTAATGAAAATTTCGATAATTTTATCAGGAGTAAGCATAGGATGTTGTCTTTGAATTCGATACTTAAATATAACAAAATATGCTTACTTATTGATATTCAAATACTTAATAATTTACTCCATCCTCATAATATTTCAATTCTTATCCCGAACTCACGTTAATTAATAACATACAGCCCGATGCTTAACATAATGATAATATTGAATATAGATTAAGTTAACTTATATTTGCATTTCTATTTTTAAAATTATGAAAGAAGATACAAAAGAATTACTTAATAAATCGGCGAAAAAAAAAATTAAGAAAAAAATTAAGTTAAGTCTTGTTACAGCGTTGACAAAAATGGCCGCTGAATTTGGTGCCGAATCGGGAAAGTTGTTAAAAAAAATTGAAAAAGATTCAAATAAGATCGCTAAACAAATAGCAAATTCAATAAAGCCAACCGTAGTTAAAGCAGGAAATATAGTAGAAGATAAAAAGGGTACACAGGCAGATGTTACCGTATTTAACAAAAAACCTAACAAGGTAAAACCTGCTTCCAAAAGCCCCGCTGTTAAAAGTGCAGATGTAAAAGTACCCGCTGTAAAAAAAGAATCCAAGCCAACAGCGTCTAAGTAAAATTTAAGTTTGTTGTTTTAAAAAATTATAACTCTTTTACTAAAAATTTGTTAAGCAAATTGAAATAAATCTCAATTTGCTTTTTTTATTAAATAAAATTTATCTTTTAAAACTTATTTTGATTTATGTTTTTACTGATAAGGTAAGTTATTGATTAAAGAAAAGTAATTATGAACGATGGGATAAAAAAACAAGCATTCTTAATACTTACAGATACTATTTTACAACCAACCATCGACCTTTATTATAAGATAGAAGAAGCGACAAAAAATTACGGTGATGTCTTTTTAGTCTACCACGCTAAAAATAACAATCTACCCGATAAGTATAAAGCTATAAATATTGATGTTTTTACAGATAATATATTAAGCGATCTAAAATATACGCCCATATACAATTCTATATTTCCGGGCAGTAACCATTTCCCTATATTGAATTTTTTTTTGAAACACCCTCAATATACAGATTTTTGGTGTATTGAAAACGATGTAGCATTTAATGGTTCTTGGAAACAGTTTTTTAGTGCTCTATCACCAAATACAGATTACGACTTTATAAGTAGTCATATCAGAAAGTATGCAGTGTTACCGGATTGGTTTTGGTGGAAATCATTTATTGTTCCGGGGGCACCGTTTAAAGAGGAAGATCTGTATCGTTGCTTTAACCCTATTTATAAAATATCGAACCGTGCATTGCAATATATAGATAACTGTTTAAAAAATGGCTACAGCGGGCATCACGAAGTTTTATATCCTACCTTAATTGATAAGGCAGGCTTCAAAATGGCCGATTTTAGTACAGAAGAGAATTACATTACCCCAACACTTGGCTACTGCACGCTAAGGACAATGCGCTGGAAACCGGTATTCTTGTTAGTAGGATTTAAAAGAAACAAACTATATCACCCGGTAAAGCCTAAAATAACCCTAAGACAATTATTGGTGTTTGTGAAGAGAACTTTCTTAAATGAGAAGAAATATCTAACTTAAGATTTATTACAAGTTATCGGGCCAACTCCGCTCAAAAAAAATCGTGCCTGGTAACAGGATTTATAATAGCGCTCATTGTATCCGTTTTTGTACAAAAATCATTCTCTACAGTTGTAATAACAATCTGCAGCTCTGCAATTCTTCCATCTGGTAAAACAACGGTTGTTACACAATTGGATAATTTATTGTAGCGGGCTGAAAAGGCATCTAAAAATTTTTGACCGTCGAATTGAAATGTCATGATCTTTTTATATTTTTTACGGTGTGGTTTATATTATTGTTTCAATCCTGTTTATAATTATCTATTCCAAATTCTACTATGTTGATTATATTCCCTTTTTATCGTTCAGTTTGAGTTTGTATGTAGTAAACAATAAAATAATTTAGTACATCTGGTTACCCTATAATACAAAAACCTTCCGGCCAGTTAAGGGAGGAAGGTTTTGTAAACAAACCAAACTAAAACGTGCCTTTTAAAGGCAACCTAAAAAACTAAAACCTTCTTCTTCTTTCGCCTTTGTCTTCACGGCGTTTCCCCGAAAAGTCACGAAAACCACCGGTTGCAGCGTTTCCGCTTCTTTCACGGCTACCGCCTTCACGCCTCTCGCTTCCACCGGTTCTTTCCCTGGTATAACCACCTTCCCGACGAGGATGGCTACCACTACTTCGGCTTTCGCTCGAGCCTTCTCCCGATACTTCTATCCGTACTTCGCGCCCCTTAAAATCTGCTGCTTTAAAGCCGGTCATCACCTTTTCTACATCAGCATGCGGTACCTCAAAAAAGGAATAAACACCTTTAACATCAATTTTACCAATGGTGCGTCCGCTTATTTTTGTTTGATTACAAATATAACCCAGCAAATCGCCTCGGTTAAATTCATCAACAGAACCTAAATTAATAAACAAGCGTGTATATTCAGATTTGCCGCCAGCACTGTTTCCACGGTCTGATGAGCGGTCGTCGCTTCTTTCAAACCTGCGGCCTTCTTCTAAAGGAGCGTTAAGGTCGGGTGCATTTTTATAGTAATCTAAAAAGCGGTTAAACTCAATTGAGGCAAATCGTTTTATAAAATCTTCTTTGCTCAATTCCTTAAACTCTTCCATTATACGTGGCAGGTATTGTTCAATCTGCTGATCGTTAACCTCCACATCATGTATTTTATGTACAATAGAGAACAATTGTTTTTCGCAAACATCAAATCCTGTTGGAATTTCGGCCTTAACAAATTTTTTCCCTAATCCACGCTCTATCTGGCGTATCTTCCCTAATTCCTTAGCGTTAATAATTGAAATAGATACACCGGTTTTACCGGCACGGGCGGTACGTCCGCTGCGGTGTGTATAATTTTCAATCTCATCAGGTAACGAATAGTTAATAACGTGCGTGATATCGCTAACATCTATTCCACGTGCGGCAACATCAGTAGCAATCAATAGCTGCAAGCTGCGGTCGCGGTAACGTTTCATAACCTTGTCGCGTTGTTGCTGTGACAGGTCGCCGTGCAATGAGTCGGCATTATAAC
>JANXTN010000293.1 GCA_025352435.1 Ferruginibacter sp.
GTAAATGCCGTACAAAATAAATTTCCAACTATTAGAGGTGAAGGGCAAACGGTTTCCATAAAAGAAAATAATATAGACACAACAGATATAGATTTAAAAGGGCGAATCCTTTTTTCACCACTTGCCTCTTTAGTGATTGATAACCATGCAAATTTTATGGCGACCATTATTGCCGGTACAGATAATTCAATTTATTATTCAAAAGGAGTTGCACCTGCTGCGTTAATTTCTTCCACTTCGTTCGATCAGATTTTACCTGACCCTGACAGCTATTACAACAATTATAATATTACAGTGCAGAACCATTCTTATGGTACAGAGATAGACAATAACTATGGATTGAATGCTGCTGCTTTTGATAAAAATGCTAACGATAATCCAAATTTGCTGCATGTATTTTCTTCCGGTAACTCCGGAAATTTAATAAGCGCAATGGGGCTTTACGCCGGTATCCCAAGGTTTGCAAATATTACAGGCAATTTTAAAATGAGCAAGAATACTATTTCTGTTGGTGGGGTAGATTCTTTTGGTATACCTGCGCCATTAAGCTCTGCCGGTCCGGCTTATGATGGAAGAATAAAACCTGAAATAACAGCGTTTCAATTAAATGGTACTTCTGAATCTGCAGCATTGGTTTCAGGTACTGTTTTGCTGTTGCAACAATATTATAAATTACTGAACAATGTCTCATTGCCATCTGCAATGGCCAAAGCTATTTTGATAAACAGTGCAGATGATATTGGCAATGTGGGCCCGGATTATAAAACAGGTTTCGGCAATTTAAATGCATTGCACGCCATGAATGAGATTGAAAGGAACAACCTTTTTTCAGGCGCAGTTTCCAACCAGGGTTTGCAGCAGTTCAACCTTACAATCCCCTCCAACATTGCAAAAGTAAAAGTGACACTTTGCTGGAATGACAAAGCAGCAGCGCCATCAAGTTCTATTGCATTGATCAACGATCTTGATCTTTATTTAACTTCTTCGGTTTTGCCGGACACCACCAGACCATGGGTACTAAATTCGCTCCCTAATGTAGATTCCCTCTCTGCACTTCCAAAAAGAAAACGAGACAATCTTAATAATGTTGAACAGGTAAGCATCAACAATCCTATAAGCGGCACTTATAAAATAAATGTCGCAGGTTATAATGTGCCTTTCGGTACCGTGCCGTTTTCTATCGCTTATTTACTGGATACAGTTCCTTCTTTTAAATGGAATACACCAGGCAAATTTGATTTTATAGAAGCAGCACAGCCAACAACTTTGCGCTGGGAAAATATCGGGTATACAACAGGAGATATTCAAATGGCTTACACCAACAATTTAGTTTGGAACAATGTTGCTGTAAACGTTGACCTCACCAAGACTTACTATAAATGGAATGCGCCTGATACCATTGCAAAAATTTTATTACGAATGAAAATCGGCAATAGCTTTTTCTATTCAGATACGCTACAGATTTCCCGCTTGGTAAACCCAACAATCGGCTTTGTGTGTGGAGATAGTGTTTTGGTAGCATGGAAAAAAGTAAAGGGTTACAATAGCTATATTTTATACAATCTTGGTACACAATACATGGTTCCTTTTAGAGAAGTAACCGATACATCAGTTGTGCTTGCAAAGTCTGCACTTAAAGGGAATTATATAGCAGTAGCAGGAAAAACAAATGACGGAATTTTAGGTCAGCGAAACTATGCATTGAACTATAAACTACAGGCTGCTGGCTGTTATATAAATAGTTTTCTCGCAACTATAAATACAACAGCTTCCGGCGCCGATCTAATTTTAAGAATTGGGTCTACTGTAAATGTCAGCAGTATTTCTTTCGAAAAATTAAAAGATGGCAAGTATGTAAATATTTATACAACTGCCGCAAATGGCTTGGTATATATATTTCCCGATCTTCAACTTTCAGAAGGAATCACCTTTTATCGGGCAAAAGTTTTGTTGACAAACGGCATTGTTATTTATTCAGATAAGGTGGCGGTTTTCTTTGTAAAAGCTGGCGGCTACATTGTATTTCCTGTACCTGTAAAAAGAAATGAAGATCTTCAGGTTTTAGACAGAATACCAAATGGTGAAATATTTATTATCAGAGATGTTGTAGGGAGAATAATACTGCAAAAAGAAATACAGGCGGCAAAACAAAATATCAGCACTGCTACATTAATCCCAGGAATTTATTTTTACCAGATTGTTAAAAGTAATACAGTATTAAATACAGGTAAATTGATCGTTCAATAGTTTGACGTTGCTCAAAGAATTCAAGGCTACAAGCTGAAGGCTTGGAGGCATGTTCTTCTTATTCCACTTGGAATACCAATAAACATGGACTACTGATAAACTGCAATTTTGACATCGAAAATGTTTATGTAACCAGTTTTTCCGTAGATGCTTTTCATATTACAGGTGAAAATGCATTGGATTGCAGTAATCGTTCAATATCTAAAAGTTTTAAAGGAGACTACGCCTACAGGATTTTTAAGATGTCATAATGGCGTTTGGCAAAAAATCGCATCTGTAAACGAGTAGGATTAGAAATTTATAACCATTATTTTTTACGGATTAACGATAGTAGATAAAAAAACTTGTCAATAAGAAAAAGCGGATGCAAAACATCCGCTCTAAACTCTTTGTAACCCTTCTTATCTTTCTGCCTTCGTGGTTCAATAAAACCCCTACCAAGGATATTTATTCGCTTTTATACAAGCATCAGCAATTCTTCTTCTTGCATCTTTGCTGTTAAACGGTGCCATTTTAGTAAAACGTTTTAGGCCCAACAACATCATGCGTTGTTCATCCCCATCAGCAAAAGCATTAATAGCTTCTTTACCCGCTTTGTTCACTGCATCTACCGCATCGTTTAAATATACACGCATCATATCAGTCTGTACACTCACCGAATCAGCACCTTCCTTATCGCTCATCTTTATTACTCGAAGCAATGCACTCTCTGCATGAAAAGTTGCAATGCTCATATCTGCTATGTTCATCAATATTTCCTGTTGGTCGCTCAAGCCCATCATCAGTTTTTGAACTGCTGCACCGGCAACCATCAAGATGGCTTTTTTCATTTGTACAATAGCTTTTTTCTCCGTAGCAAATGCTCCATCATCCTCACTTCCAAAATCAGGAATGCTCATTAATTCTTTGCTCACCGCCATTGCAGGCCCCATCAAATCAAGCTTGCCTTTCATGGAACGCTTTAGCATCATATCAACTGTAAGCAAACGGTTTATTTCGTTTGTTCCCTCATAAATTCTGTTTATGCGGCTGTCTCTGTACGCACGGCTTATCATGTACTCATCACTAAAACCATTGCCACCATGTATTTGTACTCCTTCATCTACAATTAAATCCAATACTTCACTGCCATCTACTTTTAACATGGCGCATTCAATGGCAAATTCTTCTGCTGAGCCAAGATGCGCTTCAGCAAATGATTTGCCCGATGCTATCATTTCTGTTTCTTTATCATCTATCCATTTGCTGGTGCGGTATAGTGCACTTTCGCAGACCCACATGCGGGTAGCACATTCTGCAAGCTTATGTTTGATGGCACCAAAATTTGCGATAGGCGTTTTAAACTGTTCTCTTGTATTTGCATATTTAACGACATCATTAAAAGCCATTTTAGAACCACCCAAAGCAGCAGCACATAATTTTAATCTACCAATATTTAATATGTTGAAGGCGATGATATGCCCTTTTCCAATTTCGCCTAACAGATTTTCTATCGGCACTTTACAATCCTGAAAATACAATTGTACCGTTGAGGAGCCTTTAATACCCATCTTATGTTCTTCAGCGCCAAGCGTAAAACCTTCCATGCCACGCTCAAGAATAAATGCGGTAAACTTATCACCATCAATTTTTGCAAATACAGTATAAACATCTGCAAAGCCGCCGTTTGTAATCCAGCACTTTTGGCCGTTTAAAATATAATTTTTTCCATCTTCACTAAGCACCGCTGTGGTCTTTGCACTCAATGCATCGCTACCAGCATTTGGTTCTGTAAGTCCGTAAGATCCTTTCCACTCCCCACTGCTCAGTTTTGGAATGTATTTTTGTTTTTGTTCTTCCGTTCCAAAGTATAAAATAGGCAACGTACCAATTCCTGTATGCGCTGCTATGGCAACACTAAAAGAAAAACCGCCACCAAGCCCTTCATTTACCAAAGTAGAGGTGATAAAATCTTTACCTAATCCACCCAAATCCTCAGGAGTAGATGCGCCCAATAATCCCTGCTCACCTGCTTTTTCCATCAATGATGGCATAAGACCCGGCTCTAGCTTATCAATACGATCGATGACAGGCAAAACTTCTGTGTCTAAAAACTGCAGACACATATCTCTTACCATTATTTGTTCTTCATTAAAATCTTCCGGCGTAAAAGTTTCGAAAGCATTACTTTCTTTAACAAGCCACTCGCCGCCTTTTAGTGTAGTTGATGTTTGTGTTTCTGTGCTCATTGTGTTGTATTTTACAAGTTTAGAGTTATGGTTTTTAGTTTCGAGTTGTAACTCTTTAATAGTTTCATTATTTTTTAATCCAGCAAAAAAGAAATGTGCTTTAACTCAAGGGGTCTATTTAACCCGCAACCTCCAACTCGCAACTTTTAACTAAGGTTTTCATACACCATCTGCAGCACTTCCTTCGCTATCTCCACCTGTCCATTTGTAACTCCTTGCAACGCTTCATTCAAAGTTTGGTTAGCCACTTCCATCGTTTGAACCTGTAGTTTTTCAGCTTCAGGTGTTAAACAAATTTTGTTAATGCGGCGATCGTTTTTATTGGCTGTTCTGTTAACCAAACCAAGTTTTTCCAAATTATCTACAAGCCTTGTAATGCTCGGCTTGTCTCTAAAAGTAGCATCGCACAATTGCTGTTGGCTTTGCCCATCTTCCTTCCATAAATGATACAGCACACTCCATTGCTCAATAGTAATTTCAATACCGGCCTGCTTAAAATTCTTTTGCAGGCGCCGCGCAATAGCGGTACTTGCCTTGCCGGTTATAAAACTGTATAATTCGCTTTTTTTAAATTGGTTGTTGGGCATATAGTTGTTTAAACAACCATCTAAAGATAAACAATGATTTTAAAATGCAAAAAATTATTTTTGTTAAGTTTTGAAGTGAAAAGTTGGGACAACAACGAAGTTGTTGTCCGGGCTAAGACAGCAGCTATGGTCAGCATCGTTGTGTCACTCACTTGTACGGCATACCATTATTCAGCCTTTCATGCAAGCATTTATTTTAATAGCTATCCTTCTTACGGTTTTGTATGTTTCGCTCATTATTTATTACAGGTTTGCATTTACTGCGATCCCCTCTTATCAAATCCCCAATTCCCAAATCCCAACAACTAACATCAGCATAATTATTCCTGCCCGTAATGAAGAACATAATATAGAGGACTGTCTTCAATCGATTTTAAAAAATAATTACCCTGCACATTTATTAGAGATAATTGTGGTAGATGATCATTCAACAGATGGAACCGCAGCAATTGTAAAAAAATATGCTTCACAGAACGTAAAATTGATTTCGCTGAGCGATCACATTTCCACAAAAATTAATTCTTACAAAAAGAAAGCAATTGAGATTGCAGTGGCGCAGGCAACGGGTAAATTAATTATTACTACCGATGCAGATTGTATCGTTGCACCAAAATGGCTGCAAACTATCGCAGCGTTTTACGAAGAAAAAAATCCCGCTTTTATTGCTGCGCCAGTTGCAATTGATTGTAGCTGGAGTTTTATACAAATTTTTCAAAGCCTTGATTTTATGACATTGCAGGGCATAACGGCGGCGGTAGTAAATAAAAAAAAAATAACCATGTGCAATGGTGCAAACATGGCTTACGAACGTGCTGCATTTTATGAAGTAGGCGGCTTTGCAGGGATTGATAACATTGCCAGCGGAGATGATATGTTGCTTATGCATAAAATTTACAAACAATATCCAGCTAGGGTAATGTTTTTAAAAGCTGCTGCTGGCATTGTAAAAACAACAGCGGTAAATACCATTAAAGAATTTTTTAACCAGCGCATTCGCTGGGCAAGCAAGGCAGATAAGTATGATGATAAGAGAATATTGCCGGTGCTCACACTCGTTTATTTAGTAAATGTAATCATACTTTTAGTACCCTTACTAACATTGCTGAACATCAACTATTATGTCATTTTTAATAATTCCCATTCCATCATTAACACATGGTTGTACTTGTTGTTATTTAAAATTGTAGGAGAATTAATCTTCCTATATCCTGTTGCTGCATTTTTTAAAAAGAAAGACTGGTTATTATTCTTCCCTTTTATGCAACCATTTCATATTTTGTATACAGTTATTGCCGGCTGGTTAGGTAAGTTTGGTAAATATTCCTGGAAGGAGAGAAGCGTAAATTAATGTACAAATCTTCGTGAACCTTGTGGTTCAAAACAATGATATTTCAATTAAACGATAACGATCTTCTATTTCCAGAGCCTGCACTGACAGAACCAGACGGCTTACTCGCAATTGGCGGAGACCTAAGCCCAGAGCGGTTGATAGCCGCTTATAAAAAAGGAATTTTTCCTTGGTTTAGTGATGATGACCCTATCTGCTGGTATGCGCCGCATGAACGATGCGTAATTTTTCCCAATAAAATACATGTGAGTAAAAGTATGCGGAAAAGTATACGTTCAAAAGAATTTACGGTAACAACCAATACTGCTTTTGCTGAAGTTATTGCAGCATGTAAAAATACTGCCCGCAAAGACCAGAATGGAACCTGGATAACAAATGAAATGGAACAGGCGTATATAAAACTTTACGATTTGGGTCATGCAAAAAGTATTGAGGTTTGGGAAAACGATCAATTGGTTGGAGGCATTTATGGTGTAGAAGTAAACAATGTTTTCTGTGGTGAAAGTATGTTTAGCTACAAAACCAATGCATCTAAAACAGCGATGATTTGGCTTTGCACAGAAAATAATTATACCGTTATAGACTGCCAAATGAAAACCGATCATTTAGTAAGTCTGGGTGCAGAAATGATTTCTCAAAAGGAGTTTATGGATATTCTAAATAGTTGATAATTAAAAATTAATCACCGCAATTATCTTGGCTTAATCCATCTAAATATTTTTGATTGTACATTGCAACAACGGTAACATTTCAATAAAATATTTTTGAAAGAAACAGCAAACAGCAAGCCCGGCATCTGGAAAAAATTAGTCAAAAGCAAAACTGCTTTGGCGGGCTTGCTCATTATATTTTTTGCTGTGTTTGTTTGTATTTTCGGTTATATCATTGCGCCAGATGCTAGTATAGATGCAGATCTGCAAACAGTGGAGATACAATCAAAGCCCCTTGGCTATGTACAACAATTCTTAAAAATCCCTCTAAATAAAAAAGCAAGTCAATCTACCTTTTCGGCTTTATTTTTTGGCACAGAAATAAAAGATACATATTTACCCATAAAAAATTACAGCATTAGTGGAAACAATATTGTTGTAAATAAATATATAGACGAAGACACAGCTGTGTTGCAGAAATACAACATAAACGAAATAACAAATGGCAATCCCTCCAAGATCCAACAACAGATAATTTCAAAAAAATATTGGTTGGGTACCGATGCTTTTGGTAGAGATATTTTAAGCAGGCTTATTATTGGTACAAGAGTAAGTATGATGGTTGGGTTAATTGCGGTAATTATTTCTCTTACAATCGGCATCTTACTTGGTGCCCTTGCAGGTTACTATAAAGGAAAAGTAGATGCGGCAATCATGTGGTTAATAAATGTCACGTGGAGTATACCTACATTGTTATTGGTATTTGCAATTACACTCGCATTAGGAAAAGGTTTCTGGCAAATATTTATTGCCGTAGGACTCACTCTTTGGGTGAGCGTCGCAAGGTTGGTACGTGGGCAAGTAATGGCAGTAAAAGAACTGGAATATGTGCAGGCTGCAAAAGCGTTAGGTTACAAGGACAGTAGAATAATTTTTAAGCACATTCTTCCAAATATTATCGGGCCCATTTTAGTTGTAGCAGCGGGTAATTTTGCAACAGCAATTATTATTGAAGCGGGTTTAAGTTTTTTAGGAATAGGCGTACAACCTCCACAACCGAGTTGGGGCTTGATGATAAAAGAAAATTACAATCTGATCATTACGCACAACGCAGCACAAGCACTCATCCCGGGCTTTGCCATTATGCTGTTGGTATTGGCATTTAATTTTATTGGAACTTCATTAAGAGATGCGGTAGATACGAAGAATTAATTTGGATCACGGATTACGGACAGTAGTTACGAGTTGGGAGTTTCGAGTTGAGCGAAATCTAAAATCTGCAATCCAACATCAAACTTTTATCTTCGCAAAAAAATCCAAGTATGTTACCCAAGTACAAACGAATACTTTTAAAACTTTCCGGAGAATCATTAATGGGCGATAAAAACTTTGGTTTAGACCCTGCAGTTATTGCACAATATGCGCAGGAAATAAAGCAAATAACAGACATGGGTGTGCAGGTTGCAATAGTAATTGGTGGCGGAAATATTTACAGAGGAATGAACGAGGCAGAAACAGGAATTGAAAGAGCGCAGGGAGATTATATGGGAATGCTTGCCACTGTGATAAATGGTATGGCATTGCAAAGTGGATTGGAAAAAGCAGGCGTGGTTACTAGGCTTCAAAGCGCTATTAAGATGGAACAAATTGCGGAGCCATACATTCGCAGAAGAGCTATGAGGCATTTGGAAAAAGGAAGAGTAGTGATTTTTGGCGCAGGTACGGGAAACCCTTATTTTACTACAGATACAGCCGGTTCATTAAGAGCAGTAGAAATAAAAGCAGACATCATTTTAAAAGGAACAAGAGTAGATGGTATTTATTCTGCTGACCCAGAAAAAGATCCTACAGCAACAAAATTTGGCAGAATATCTTTTGCAGATTGTATTTCTAAAAATTTGAAGGTGATGGACATGACGGCATTTACTTTATGTATGGAAAATAACTTGCCCATTGTAGTTTTTGACATGAACAAAACTGGCAACTTGATGAGTGTGGTGATTGGAGAAAAAACGGGAACGTTAGTTAGCTGATAAATTATAATACGATAAAGAAAAGCCACAGAAATTTCTGTGGCTTTTTCATTTCAACTTTATGATGTTATTATAAAGTAATTAAATAGTTTTTTATGTACTCTAGTGTTCTTTTTACAGGTGTAATTTGAATAGTAGAAGAAGGACCGGATGTATTCATTACTGTATATGTTTGCAATGTTCCCAAATAATAATCCCCCGCTTGTTTAGAAATTACAACAACTGTTATAGGCTTATTTACAGGTAAAAGTGATGAAACAAAAGTACGTAACCCAACATTTGCTTTCAGGCCGGCAACACATTCTACTGTATTAAAAGAAGCATAACAAACTGTATTGCTGTTTGTATAATTCGATGGAAGCTTCACTGATAAAATCGTTTGGGGAATACCCGCAGTATCCATATAATGGGCGGTTTGTACGTATTGCAACCGGTTCGTTTGAATTTCATAACCGGTATTTGTAACGCCAGATTTATTGAAGGCGGTATCATTGTTTACTATCCAATTAAATCCATTGATTGAGTCCGGCGATGCGTTAAAAATTCTATTGTAAAGAAAAGGATTTGTTGCATTAAATTTTACAGTGAGTTGCTTTCCCTGAGCAACAGCTAAATTATCGCCATTGTTTTTTAAGTTCAGAAAAAATGCGCCGCCACTTACGAGTAATCTATCATTGCTCGTGGTAGGCATATCCATTAAAATATAATCGCCTTTTTTAACTGACAACAAAGTCTCTTTTTGTACATTGCCCGAAGGCACCAAACCGTTATTTTTAACAAGACTGTTTACAGGAATAGTTAACGAAATAATACCTGCTGAGAACATAGTTCCTGTGTTACTGTAAGAAAAGCTATCAGTCATTTTAGCCGTTCTTAAATCATTTTTTAAATAAACGATAGAAGCATTTGATGATAGATTCGTTTGCCAAACAGTATCTGCACTTCCTTGGAAATTATCAGGAATAAATGAATCAATATTTTTTTGACAACTGCTAAATATCACCAGCATGATCGTACAAAAAATAATGTTTAAAAATGTTTTCATAATTGTTGTGTATAATTAATAGATACCTCTACTTCGTAAATTGTTGCCTCTCTTAAAAATCCATTCGTATTCCAAATCTTATTCCTGTCGTATGGAACTTTTCTTTTAGCGAAAGCTCGGCCTTTGTTGCAGGTGATAATGACAATCGTACGTAAGGCTCCGCCATTAAATGCATTTTATCGTTGAGCTTGTAATAAACGGATGCTGCGCCAATAAAACTTACACCCGCTTTTGTTTTATACTGATAAGGAGAAGAGGTTTTTCCTGAAGTTATTTCTATCGAATTACCATTTTTATCTAAAACAAAACCGGTTTGTTTGCTGGAGATGTTCACCATTGCGCCCACGTTTATGTTGCTGTGTATTCTTCCGTTGCCCATTTCATAGCCTACAGAAATGGGTATATCTATGCTTTTATATTTGTTGGTGCTAGTTTTATAAAGTGTTCCGGTTTGTGCATACGTCCCGGTAGTATCTCCATTGGTATTTATGATGTAAACATTCTGAACGACTCTTCCTTTCTCGGAAGTAAATTGTTCATTTATCTGGCTGTAATTTAAGCCTGTTCTAAAACTCATGCCGCTGCCAAAAACCCTTGTGTATCTTATGCCCGCACTATATGAAAGTAAATATTTTGTACTTGCTTTTCTTTGTTGCAAATAAACCGAGTTTGATGTATCTGAAAAACTTCTGAAGACATAATCAGGTCCGCCATAAATTTCAATATAACGTTTGCTTCCCGCTGCATTTTTCTCCACTTCCGGACAAGGTATAAAAGTACTTTTGGGTAAATATCTTTTTTGTAGGTCTGGATTAAAAAGCTTTCTTTTTAAAAGGGTAGCATTAAAAATTTGTGTTTTAACTGTGTATTCATTTTGGAAAGTAAGTGGATTATTGTCATTTGTGTTTTCAACTTTTACAACGGAAGTTGTCACATTTCCTTCATCTAAAAAGTTAGATGAAAAACTGTTTTGTTGTTTTTTTGCGTTCTGTTTTAAAAGTAAAATCTTCTCATTTTTATTCACAGGTTGTAAAGTTGGAGTTGTTTGTGCCAATGCGGAAGTCGTAACCGAGGTAACTGTATTTTTTTGCGCAACTTTATTATTGGAATTATTTAAAGCATAAAAATTTGTTTGAAGGGGAACGTAGTTTTTAGCTGTATTATAAAAAACGATACTGCTTATTGTTGCTACCAAAAAGAACAATAAAATCCCTTTACTAAAATTGTTAAACCAAAAAACGACTGGTTTTTCTCTTTCTTTTTTTGCCATAATGTTATCCCAGATATGTGGTGGAACCTCCGGCTTTGCATTGGCCATTTGTTCTTTTACATGGGCATCAAATAAATTATTTATCATACCGCAATTTTTTGCATTTGTATTATTTCTCTTTGTAACATTTGTCTTGCCTTTACCAGTTGGCTTCTGCTTGTACCTGGTTGTATCCCGAGCATGTTGGCAATTTCATCGTGCTGAAATCCTTCGATAACATATAAATTGAAAATGATTCTGTAGCCATCCGGTAAATTATGAATCAGTAACAACAAATCTTTTTCAGTTAAATGATTAAATGCAAGAACATCATTGCTGTCAGGTAAATGTGAATCTTTCACTTCTTCAACTGAAAACTCTTTGCTGTACCTGCTCACAGTATATTTCTTTAAGGCTGTGTTTACCACCACCCTTCTCATCCAACCCTCAAAAGAACCATCTCCTTTAAACTGACTTAACTTTTTAAAGATTTTTATAAAAGCATCCTGTAAAATATCCTCTGCATCTTCCTTGTTACGGGCATAACGCATACAGACACCCAATAGCATAGATGCATAACGATTGAACAGGCTTTTTTGACAAAGCGCATCATCTTTTATGCAACCTTTTATAAGTTCAATATCTGTCAATATTTTTGGATTGATAGGCGGCCGTTTATAATCAAGATACCTCGAAGAGCACTTATGCTGCCCGCTATTAAATATACAATTAATAATAGTTTTGTATATATAGCGTTATTGGTAAAATAAAATTGTGTTGGCTGAGGTAAAATTTTACAGTAGTACTTTGCACTTAAGTTAAAAAGATGAATGTAGAGAAAAAAATACGGATGCTGGTTTCAGAAAATGAATTTTTACAACTGCAGTTGGAAGATATAAATAATGAGTTGAAAAAGAAGGATGAAGAGATTGATATACTGGCGGAAGACCTTGAAACCGCTGCATTTTTAAGGAGTAAAATAGACAGTAACTTAATAGAAATAGAGCAGTTAAAATATTACAACCACCAGGCGCAGCAAAAAAATCTTGGGCTGGAAACGCTCAATGAAGAATTGGAAGTAGATCTTTTACAACAAATGAAAGGGCGACAGAAAGAGCAACAGGCACTTAAAGAAATGGATTCTGTAAAAACCAACATAAAAGTAATTACAGAAGAATTGAATGAAGCGGCGGCCTTATATAAAAAACTACAAACCTTAAAAGAAAAATTAGTAGAGGCAAATAGCAAAGCTTTACTGGCAGAAATAGAAAACGAGGATTTAAAGAAAGAAGTACAGGAACAGAGAGAATTAATTGTCCTTTTAAAAAATAAAAAACCTTCATAATTCAGCAGCGCTGAAAAATAAAAATTACGATGAATTCAATCGCAGATATCAGGAAAGATTATAAGCTACGCTCTTTTTCAGAAAACGAGGCTGCAACGAATCCTTTTGAACAGTTTACGAGTTGGTTTAATGAAGCTGTAGAAAGTAATATAGATGAAGTAAATGCAATGACCCTTGCAACGGTAAATGGAAAAGGCAAGCCTTCTGCACGAATTGTATTGCTGAAAGGTGTATGCGAAAGTGGTTTTACTTTTTATACAAATTACCAAAGTCACAAAGCAAAAGAAATGGGAGAGAACAATAATGTTGCTCTTGTGTTTTTTTGGAAAGAACTGGAACGCCAGATCAGGATTGAAGGCACTGTAAAAAAAGCCTCGGAAGATGTTAGCGATACTTATTTTAATAGTCGACCGGAGGAAAGTAGAATTGGCGCCTGGTCATCACCACAAAGTGAAGTGATTGCATCAAGAGAAATACTTGAAAAAAATGTCGCAGAAATTAAAAACAGATTTGCGGGAAAAGAAATTGCACGACCGGACTTTTGGGGCGGTTATACAGTTGAGCCAGTTTTGTTTGAATTTTGGCAAGGCCGCTCAAACAGACTTCATGATAGAATAGAATATGCTCATGATAAAAATACATGGATAAAAAGAAGGCTGGCACCTTAACTTGCACCCATTAAAAAAAGCGAATGAAAACATTCGCTTTTTTATTATTTTGCTTTTTTCGCAGCTGGCTTTTTTTCTTCAACAACTTTTGGTTCTGCTTTTTTTACAGCAACCTTTGTTGCAACTTTTGCAGGTCTTGATTTTCCGAAAGAGCCTGCTTTGGTTTTTCCTTTTTTGGTTTTAATATCACCACGTCCCATAATTTGTATTTTTATTATTTATTAAAGTTATAAAAAAAGCAAGACACTACTGCATCTTGCTTTTAAAATGTTTTTTGTAAAACTAGATTTTAGAAGACAATTCTTTACCTGCTTTAAACTTAGCAACTTTTTTTGCTTTGATTTTAATAACAGCTCCTGTTTGAGGATTGCGACCATTACGTGCAGCTCTTTTAGAAACAGAAAAAGTACCAAAGCCTACAAGAGTAACTTTGTCACCTTTCTTTAAAGTTTTTGTAACAGCATCTACAAACGCATCTACAGTTAAGTTAGCTTGAGTTTTGGTGATACCTGCGTCTTCTGCAATTTTTGCAATTAATTCTGCTTTGTTCATAATGAGTTTTTTGAAAATTTATAGTAAGACAAATATATAGGGTTTTTACATGCAACAACTTTTTTTTGAATTTTTTTGGAATGGTAAAAATGGCTGCAATGCGCTGTACGTGTGTATTTCAGACGTAATTTTACGTAAACATTAAGATATACAAACAGAGCATAAAATCTGAAATGCAATACAGTATTGATTTTCAGCAAGGTAAAGCCCTTTAAAGCCATTGATGGCAAGGTTTTGCGAAAGATAATTTTTTAGAAAATGGTGCTGTCAGGTTTTGCACAATTAGTCCACAATTTGCATAACGGACCTGATCGATATAAATTTATCTCCCCATTTTTCAAAAGACCGATTTCTCATTTCACCAGCAAATTTTTCAATATAACGATTATACAAAGCCTTGCTATCCGCAAAAAATTGTACAGCAAAAGTTGGTCCTTCCACTTCATCTATCTCCAACAATTTTACAATTTTATATTCTGTAAAGCATTCGCTTTCCATCACTTCTTTTACATGAACTTCTTTAAGCCATAGTAACCATTCGGTTGAAATACTGTTGTGAACTTTTGTTGTGATATTATAAATGATCATTTTAAATTTTTACTTCAACATATATTGGACAATGATCACTATGCTTCACATCGCAATATATATCTGCGCTTATTAAGTTTTTTTCTAGAGGTGCTGTAACGGTAATATAATCTATACGCCAGCCTTTGTTGTTTAAACGAACTGATGGAAAACGTTGGCTCCACCAGCTGTAATTATGAGGCTCTTTATTAAAAACACGAAAAGAATCTATCCAACCGTTACTTAAGAAATTATCCATCCATGCTCTTTCTTTGGGTAAAAAACCGGAGGATTTTTTATTGCCTTTAGGATCGTGAATATCTATTTCATTGTGGGCAATATTGTAATCGCCGCACAGAATTATTTTAGGATTTGTCTTTTTTAATTCTTCTAAGTATTCTTGCATTTCGTTTAACCAGATGTATTTGTACGCCTGCCTTTCATCACCAGATGTGCCTGAGGGAAAATATGCATTAATCAACCTTACATCACCAAACTGCAGCTGAATTACACGTCCTTCAAAATCACTCAGCTCATGCCCTGTTCCTGTAAATACAGCATCAGGTTTTATTTTTGTAAATACGGCTACGCTGCTGTAACCTTTTTTTTGTGCGCTAAACCAATGGTGGTGAAAACCAAGATCTTCTAATTGTTTTACATCAATATCCGTGAAGACTGCCTTGGTTTCCTGCAAACAAATTACATCTGCGGGGTCCGTTTTCAACCAATCAATAAATCCTTTTTTAATGGCGGCACGTATGCCGTTTACATTGTAAGAGATGATGCGCATGATTTTTGTTTGAAATTCAAAAATACCAAAACAGGCGGAGCTTAATACTTTATAGTAATAGAATTTAAGGGCCCAGTACAAAAAACCGAATCAACTTTTTCGGAAATTATACTGTTGTAAGAATGCTTTCGCCCAATAATTTTTGTGTAAACATTTTCTCCAGTAATAATCTCGACCGAAGTATCGGGTAAAACACTTGAAAACGATTTTATAAAAAAAGGATTATTTAAAGGATCTACGATCTCATTATTTATAGAATCCTTAATATTAAAATAAGAGAAATAATTATAAAATGAATCGATGAAATTTCTTTTGAAAGTAATGTTTAGTCTGCTTTTTTGGTACTTTGTTAGAATTAAGTTTGAAAAATTTTCTGTGTATTTATCAAATGTCTTACTATTTCCGCTTAAATAATTATTTGGAGTGGCAGCATAGACATTTAATTCATAATGATGGTTCTGATCAAGAAGACCTGGGTCAATAACGATTTTAAATTTAAAGAAGCCTAAGTTATCTGTTTTAGTAGTAGCAAATGTTTCAATTGGATCACCAAAACAAAAAAAGCAAGTACTTTTCCATTGGTAAAAATGACCCTTAACTACAACATTTTTTATGCCGCTATTTGTTGAAGCATTTACCACTTTGCCACTTACCTCAACTGATTTACAATTATTACCTCTGCAATCATTATCATTTACACTTTCTTTTTTACATGAGCTGCAAGCAAATAGAATATAAGTAGCTACACTAAAAATTTTGTATTTCATAAACCTTGTTTTTGTGAATACAAAGCTAATTCTGAGTATAGCAAAAGCTATTGACAAATGTCAAGAAATGTATTATTCCAATATGGGTCTCAGCCATCTTTCCATTTCACCCTTACTCATTTTTTTGCGGGCTGTATAATCATCAAACTGGTCCCTCTCAATTTTACCCACACCAAAATATTTGCTTTGTGGATGTGCGAAATACCAGCCACAAACAGAAGATGCCGGGTACATTGCCAGTGATTCTGTTAAGTGAATCCCTGTAGCTTCTTCACCCCCGAGCAATTGAAACAACTTATATTTTTCCGTATGATCAGGGCATGCGGGATAGCCCGGTGCCGGTCGAATACCCGAATATTCTTCTTTTATTAATTGTTCATTGGAGAGTTGTTCATCTTTCTCATATCCCCAATACTCTGTTCTTGTTTTTTTATGCAGCAATTCTGCAAAAGCTTCTGCAAAACGATCTGCAAGCGCCTGTAACATTATTTTATTATAATCGTCCTGTGCATCTTCGAACTTTTTGATGTGAGTTTCTATACCTTCAATGGTTACAGAGAAGGCACCCATAAAGTCGGAAGCCCCCTGTCTCCCGAAGGGGGAACTTAGATTGTTAATCTCTTCTGTACTTTGTTGTTCCTTTAAATTCAATCTTATTTCCTCCAGAGTTTTTTCGAGATAGTATAGTACCTCATCATTTGTAAAACGAATAACTTTAAATCCTTTCGTTTTTAACCATTCTGTTCTTAACTCATCCGATTCCTTATTTTCTGGAAGCTGGTGAATCAAACCATCAATTTCAATAATTAATCTTCTTTCTAAACAAACAAAGTCCGTTATATAATTTCCGATAATATGTTGCCTTCTAAATTTATATCCTGATAGCTGTTTTGTTTTTAAAGCTTCCCACAATATTGCTTCAGCATTTGTAGGATTGCTTCTATGATTCAAAGCATACTCTTTCAATAAAGGATAAGTTATAGGATCTGCCCATTGGTATCCGAAGCCCCTATTTTCCTCCCCTTCCCTTTGGGAAGGGGCTTTAGTTGGAGCTTCGAAATTTGAAAACGTTGTTGGGGCTGGGCATATAAAATCTGCCAATGATATATTCGGTTGTCCTTCTGCTTTTTTGATTTGTTGTCTTAAAAATTCTAGGTTAATATTCTTATTTACAACAACCGTATCTGCAGCAACTTTTTCAGCCTCCCAAAAGCCAATAACTCCCTTCGCATTAAGCCATTTTTCATCTATTATTTGCTTGAGCAAAACCTTGGCATCATTATATAATTCTGTTGCCTGTTTCCCCACCACATCATCAGTTAATATTTGCGGAAAATTTCCGTGCAACTCCCATGCAATAAAAAAAGGTTTCCAATCTATGTATGCAGCAATCTCCGCTAAGTCGTATGTTTCAAAAATCTTCGTACCCGTAAATGTGGGTTGTACAGGTTGGTAATTTTCCCATTCTATTTTTGCGCCATTATTTTTTGCAACCTCATAAGTTTGAAACTGCTTAGCAGTTCTTTTATTTGCAAAATCATTTTTAAGGGTGTCGTATTCCGTTTTTAAGTTTTGTAAAAATGATATCTTATTTTCTTTATTCAATAAACTCCCCGCTACAGTAACACTTCTGCTTGCATCCAATACATGTATTACGCCGTGCTCATATTCAGGTGCAATTTTTACAGCCGTATGCATTCTGCTTGTAGTGGCACCGCCAATCATTAATGGAATATCCATTTTTAATCTTGTCATTTCTTTGCCAATATGCACCATCTCATCCAGCGATGGTGTGATCAATCCACTCAATCCAATTATATCCACATTGTGTTTTTTTGCTTCCTGCAAAATTTTATCTGCAGATACCATCACACCTAAATCAATCACATCATATCCGTTACAACCAAGTACTACACCCACAATATTTTTACCAATATCATGCACATCGCCTTTTACCGTTGCCAATAAAATCTTTGCAGCGCCGCTTGTTTCTTCATTAACTGTCCCTGCTGCATTGTGTGCATTTTGTCGGTCAAGTTTTTCCTGCTCTATAAATGGTGTAAGTACAGCCACAGCTTTTTTCATTACCCTCGCACTTTTTACCACCTGCGGTAAAAACATTTTGCCGGCACCGAATAAATCACCTACTATGTTCATTCCATCCATCAATGGTCCTTCAATAACTTCAAGTGGTCGTGCATAAGCAAGTCTTGCTTCTTCGGTATCAGCATCTATATAATCTGTAATGCCATTTACCAAAGAATGTGCAAGTCTTTTCTCTACAGGTTCATCTCTCCATTTTTCATCTTTTACTATTTCTTTTCCTTTTGCTTTTACCGTCTCTGCAAAATTGATAAGCGCTTCTGTTGCCTCATTGTTATCGTTATTTTTATTAAGTAAAACATCTTCGCAAAGCTGCTTCAGTGTTGGTTCAATATCGTCGTAAATAACCAACTGACCTGCATTTACAATACCCATGTCCATTCCCGCTTTAACAGCGTGGTATAAAAAAACACTATGTATGGCTTCTCTTACATGGTCGTTACCTCTAAAAGAAAAAGAAACATTGCTCACACCCCCGCTCACTTTTGTAAGTGGCATTAGTTGTTTAATTTCTTTGGTGGCTTCTATAAAATCAACTGCATAATTATTGTGTTCTTCAATTCCGGTTGCTACTGCAAAAATGTTTGGG